>JANYDN010000100.1 GCA_025363585.1 Verrucomicrobiota bacterium
GCACCCTCGACAACGTTCCATGAATCCCCCCGGCAATCCCACCTTCGTCCTCGGCGTGTTCGCGTTGGCGCTGGGCCTTGCATTCCGCGCGGCCGCACAACCGGTCCGGATCGTGTCCGCTCGCGCGCCCGGCTCGCCGTCTCGGGTGTCCGCAAACGGGTCCGAGGACATCTTCGTCCGTGACTTCGTCGCCGGCGCCACGCGGTTGCTCGCGCGCGGTGGCGACGGCGCGTTCCTTCCGGGCGACTCGACTTCCCCGGCATCGTCGTCCGACGGCCGGTACCTGGCATTCGCATCGACCGCGCCGAACCTCGCGGCGAACGACACGAACAAATGGAGCGACGTCTTCCTGCTCGATCTTCAGGCGGGCACGTCCGAGTTGGCGGACACCACGGCCGGCGACGCTCGATTCCTCCGCGACGCCTTCCGGAATGTTTGTCGCGGACATGACGAACGGTGTGCGGCCGCTCGAGTCGCTTGTCGCGGCGGTCCCGCCGGGAGCGGTGGTGTTGACCGAGGGTTGGCCGGTCGCCGTGAGTCCCGACGGCGCGACGCTGGCGATGACGAGCGGGCAGGCGGGCTTGGCGTCGGGCGTCGATGGAAGCGATCGGGAGTTTTACCTGCGCGATCTCGCGACCGGTCGGATGACGCTGGTTTCGACGGATGAGTTCGGCGGACCGGCGGGCGGCGCGGAGTTTGTCACGGCCCAATTCTCGCCGGATGGAAAGCGCCTGTATTTCGATGGCGCGGGCGCGTTGGTGGCCGGCGATTCCAACGATTCCAGCGACGTCTATGTCCGCGACCTTGCGACCGGGGAGAATCGGTTGCTATCGACGGCCGCGGTGGTTCCGCAAGCCGTCGCCGCGAACGGGTCCAGCACCGTGAATCCCGGCGGGATCAGCACCGACGCGCGGTGGGTGCTGTTCACGAGTTACGCCACCGATCTGGTCGCGGGACGCGTGCCGACCGACGCGACCTTGCAACTGTTCCTCCGCGATACGGTCGCCGGCACCAATCTGATGGTCTCGGCGTTGCCCGATGGCGGCATGCCGCGCGTGGGCGGGGTCGTGAGTGCCTCGATGTCCGCGGACGGCCAGCGCGTCGCGTTCTCCACCACGTCTCCGGGACTGACGTCGGACGATGCCGACACGCGCGAGGACGTCTTCCTCTTCGTGGGACCCGGGACGCCGTTGAAACGGCTTTCATCGTCGGCGACGGGATTCCCGAACCGAAACCGGGCGGGGTCGGTGGCGATGAGTCGGGACGGGGACAGCGTGGCGTTCGAGGTCCAGCACGACGCGGGCCTCGCCGACGTCCTGCTGTACCGCGTCTCGACGGACACCACCGTGGTCCTCTCGACCAACGTTGTTTCGTCCGATCCGTTCGTTTCTTCCCTGTCGCTCAAGGGTTCCTCCCGGGCGCCGCAAATCGCGGCGGACGGCGCGGTGGTCGCATTCGCGGCGAACCCGGGTCCGTTCGTGGTCGTACGGGACACGAGGACCGGGCAGACGTTTCGTCCCGAATCGTCGGGGAAAAACCCGGTGTTCGCATTGTCGGCGGACGGGCGCCGGTTGGCCTACGTCCGCACGCGCTCGATCCCTTCGGGGCAAGACATCGTGGTCTATGACATCCCGTCCCGGACGACGAATCGCGTCGTGCAGATCCATCCGTTCGAGGTGCCGGAGCTTTCGTTGTCGGCCGACGGGTCGAGGTTGGCGTTCGTGTCGCACCTTGCGTACGTCGCGGGCGACACGAACTCCGTGAACGACGTGTACGTGCTGGGGGTCGCGGACGGCACGATCACGCTCGCGAGCGCGAATCCCGGCGGCTTCTCGGGCAACGCGAGGTCCGACCAACCGTGCCTCGCGGGCGACGGGTCGCGCGTCGTTTTCCGCAGTTGCGCGACCGATCTGGCGCCCGGTGGTTCGCGGGGTGTCGGCGACGTTTTCGCGAGGGATCTCGCGTCGGGAACCACGACGCTCCTCAGTCGCGGGCCGACGGGCGCCGCCGGCACCGATGTCTCGGCCCAGCCGTCCCTCAGCGCCGACGGCCGCGTGGCGATGTTCCGGTCGTACGCGGCGAATCTCGTGCCCGGGGACACCAACGCGAGCCAGGACGTTTTCCTCGCGGTGTTGGATGCGTCGGACGCGCCGCGATTGGACGCGACGATTCCCTCGATGGACGGGCCGATCCGCTTGGTTTGGCTCGGCGTGATCGGAATATTTTACCGCGTCGAATCCGCCGGGACGCTCTCCGGCCCATGGACCGCGGTGGGGGACGAGATTGCGGGAACCGGCGGCATGGCCACGGTGGACGATGGGCCCGCGGTTGCTTCCGCGCGTTACTACCGGTTGGTGACGCGCCGTTGAATCCGCCGCCGTGGCCGCGAACGGAACCCGGGCGCGGGCGCTTGCGATTGAATCGCGGGTGAATGGAACGGGGCGCCAAACCCCAAGCTTGTTTGGCGGGTCGATCCGCGATACGAGGCGTGCATGAACCGCCGTCGCTTCCTCCAATCGGGCACCGCCGCGCTCGCGTGGTCCGCCGCCGCCACCTACGTCCCCACCACGTTCGCCGCCGCCGACAAACCCGTCCGCGTCGGTCTCATCGGCACCGGTTGGTACGGCAAGGCCGATCTCCTCCGCCTCGTCCAGGTCGCGCCCGTCGAGGTCGTGTCGCTCTGCGACGTCGACCAACACATGCTTTCCGCCGCGGCCGGTCTCGTTTCCCAAAGGCAGAAGTCCGGCAAGAAACCGCGCCTGTACTCCGACTATCACAAGCTGCTCGCGGAAAAAGATCTCGATGTCGTCCTCATCGGGACGCCGGACCATTGGCACGCGTTGCCGATGATCGAGGCCTGCAAGGCGGGCATGGACATCTACGTGCAGAAGCCGACGGGCGTGGACATCGTCGAGAGCCAGTCGATGGTCGCGGCGGCCCGCAAATACGGGCGCGTGGTGCAGGTCGGCACGCAGCGTCGCAGCACGCCGCACCTGATCGAGGCGCGCGACCGGTTCATCAAGAGCGGCGATCTCGGCAAGATCGCGTACGTCGAGATCTGTTGCTACTGGCACATGCGCGCGCAGGGGAATCCGCCCGACGCCGCGCCGCCCGAGTGGCTCGACTACGAGGCGTGGACCGGCCCCGCGCCGATGCGTCCGTACAACGCCTGGGTTCATCCGCGCGGTTGGCGCGCGTTCATGGAATACGGCAACGGCATCGTGGGCGACATGTGCATCCACATGCTCGACATGGTGCGGTGGATGATGGACCTCGGTTGGCCGGTCGAGGTGTCGTCCACGGGCGGCATCCTGGTGGACAAGGCGAGCAAGGCGAACATCACCGACACGCAGCATGCGACCTTCGATTTCACCGACGTGAAGGTGGTGTGGACGCATCGCTCGTGGGGAGAGATGCCGGATCCCGATTACCCGTGGGCGGCGACGTTCTACGGCGAGAAGGGCACGCTGAAGACGAGCGTGTTCCGGTACGATTTCATCCCGAGCGGCGGCGGCACGAAGGTGCACCAGAACGCGAAGATGGAGCTGGAGGAATATCCCGAGGACAAGACGGAGAAGGATCTCGAGCAGCACTGCGCGCCGGCGATCCGCGGCCACATGAAGAACCTTCTTGAGTGCCGGGAATCGCGCGCGAAGCCGGTGGCCGACATCGAGCAGGGCCACATCTCCACCGCCTCGTGCATTCTGGCGAACCTCTCGATGAAGCTGGGCCGTTCGCTGCGGTGGGATCCCAAGACGCAGAGCGTTGTGGGCGACGCCGAGGCGAACCAACTCCTCGCGCGTCCGTACCGCGCGCCGTACGTGCACCCGCGTCCGGACGCGGTGTAGACCCGCCTTCGCCTGGCTTCGGCGGGCAGGGCGGCCTGTAGGCCGCGTGTCCCCACGCGGCGTGAGGATCTCTAGATGAGGAAGCGGGCGGGACGCCCTTGTTTGGGCAGCCGTGCTTGCCCGCCGAAGCCAGGCGAAGGCGGGGGACGGTCGCCCTACGCCAGCCCCAGTTTGCCGCGGAAGTAGGCGATCGTCGGCTTGAGGCCCTCGGACAACGGAACCTTTGGTTCCCAGCCGAGCAGCGACTTCGCCCGCGCGATGTTCGGCTTCCGTTGCTTCGGGTCGTCCTGCGGCAACGGCTTGTGCACCACGCGCGATTTCGAACCCGTCGCGCGGATGATCTCCTCCGCGAATTGCAGCATCGTCATCTCGTGCGGGTTGCCGATGTTCACCGGCAGTTCCGCCGTCGCCTTGTCGCAGAACATCAGGCGCACGATGCCCTTGATGAGGTCGTCCGCGAAACAGAACGAACGCGTCTGCGAACCGTCGCCGAACACCGTGATGGGTTTGTTGGCGAGGGCCTGCGACACGAACGCCGGGACCACGCGGCCGTCGTTCACGCGCATGCGCGGGCCGTAGGTGTTGAAGATCCGGACCATCCGCGTCGGGATCCCGTGCTGGCGGTGGTAGGCCATCACCAATGCCTCGGCGAACCGCTTCGACTCGTCGTAGCAACCGCGCGGCCCGATCGTGTTCACGTTGCCCCAGTACGACTCGACCTGCGGGTGCACCAGCGGGTCCCCGTAGATCTCCGACGTCGACGTGATCAGGAACCGCGCGCCCTTCGCCTTCGCGAGTCCCAGCGCCTTGTGCGTCCCGAGCGATCCCACCTTGAGCGTCTGGATCGGGAGCTCGAGGTAATCGATCGGGCTCGCGGGAGATGCGAAGTGCCAGACGAAATCCACCTTGCCCGGCAGGTACAGGTATTCGGTGACGTCCTGCTTGATGAACCGGAAATCGGCGTGGCCCGCGAGATGGGCGATGTTGTCGGTCGAGCCGGTGATGAGGTTGTCGATGACGACGACGCGGTGGCCGCGCGCGAGAAGGACGTCGACGAGGTGGGATCCGAGGAACCCGGCGCCGCCGGTGACGACGGAGACGGGTTGGGCGGGGGCGGGACGGCGGGACGCGACGGACGGCTTTTTCGGCGGCATGGGGATGGGGAAGCGGACGGGGAACTCAGCGGGCACCGGCGCCGGTGAAGACGGCGGGGACCGTGAAAACCAGGATCTTGAGGTCGAGCCACAGCGACCAGTTGTCGATGTACTCGAGGTCGAGGCGGACCCACTCGCGGAAGTCGGACACGTTGTTCCGGCCGCTGATTTGCCAGAGGCAGGTGAGTCCGGGACGGACCGAGAGGCGGCGCCGGTGCGCCAGGTCGTCGAAGCGTTCCACCTCGTCGACGGGCAACGGGCGCGGCCCGACGAGGCTCATCTCGCCGCGCAGCACGTTGAAGAGCTGCGGCAATTCGTCGATGGACCACTTGCGGATGAACCGGCCGACGCGGGTGACGCGGGGATCGTTCGAGACCTTGAAAACGGGACCGGACATCTCGTTCAGCGCCGCGAGCTCCTGCTTGAGTTGCTCGGCGTTGGTCACCATCGAGCGGAACTTCAGCATGGTGAACGGGCGGCCGTTGAGGCCCGCGCGTTGCTGCCGGAAGAAGACCGGTCCGGGAGAGGTCATGCGCACCGCGATGGCCGCGGCGAGCATGATGGGCGACAGGACGAAAATCATCGCGAGCGCGCCGCAGAAATCGATGCCGCCCTTGGCGATCGATTGCCAGGAGGCGTCCTTGCCCGTGCCGAAGACAAGCATGGGATGGCCATGGATCTCGGCGACGGTGACCTGCGAGATCCGGGTCTGGAAAAAGTCGGCGAGGAGCCAGACCTCGACGCCCTCGAGTTCGCAGATCTGGATCGTGCGTTCGAGCGCGCCGAAAAGGGTCTGGCGCGGCGAGATCATCACCGCGTTGACGGAATGGCGGTGGAGCAGGTCCGCGAGGCTCCCGGGCGCGAGATCGTTGAGGTCCACGCGCGCGACCACCTCGACGTCCCCGAACGCACCGAGATCGAGCGTGTGTTCGAGGCGCGCGGCCTCGGTTTGGCCGCCCGCGAGGATGACCCGGCGACGGGCCTGTTGCGTGCCATGGCGATGCGCGCTCGCGGTGCGGACCAATTCGTCCTTGAGGAACCCGATCGCCATGGCGATCGGCACGTAGAACAGGATGACGCCGCGCGAGAGCTCGCTCTTGCGGAAGAAGAGGACGATGACGACCGCCAGCGTGAGCCAAGCCGCGGTTTTTCCCAGGATCAGCAGCGTCTGCCGGCGGGAACCGAAGACGGGCCGTTGGTAATAGCCGTGGATCTCCAGCAACGGGGCCGTCAACGGGACGATCACCAGCAGCAACCACGCGTAGGCGTCGAAATCCTGGATCTTGTTCTGCGGATCGAGGACGTCGAGCGACCGGAGGAAATGCGTCAGCCAGAACGCGACGCCGAACAAGGCGGCATCCACGACCTTGTTGATCTTTGTGAGAATCTGGCGGCGGCGGCGCAGCATTTCGGACCGTTACGGCTCCCTTGGCGGGGCCGTGGGACAAGGTTCAGGGCGTGTGTGACGCGACCAGTTGGAATTCCGGGACCGTCGCGGCCACCAGCTTTGAAATCCGGTCGAAGGTTGCGTCTTCCTCGCCGATGGCGCAATCGCTGAAGAAGGAAACGTACGCCCAGCGCTGGAGGGTTTGGTGCAGCAACAGGTCGCGGATCAACCAGAGTTGCCGGTCCACGTGGCTTGCCGTTTGTTGTCCATCCGCCACGAACCAGAACACGTAGACGCCGCTCCGGATCACCGGTTGTCCGTTGAGTATGCCTTGGAACTGCATGTCGAAACGCCGGACCGGTAGGCCGTGCGGTTCGGGGCGGTCGATCGGGATGCTCGTCGTCCGTTGGCGGACGATGTTCCAGCCCTGTCCCGTCAGGCAGTACTCGGGCCGATGGATGCTCGTGCGGTCGGTGCCCATCAGCACCACGCTCGCCGCACTGTGGAACTTGCCGTCGTCGGACTCGTACCAACGCCGCGCGTAGGTGGTGTCCGGCGGCAGGTAATCCAGTTCGAGGCGGGTGATCGGTTCGACGCGGGCGCGGTAGCCGCGGACGAGGGTGGGGATCGCCACCGAATTCGTGCGGGCGAGTTCGCCTTTCTCGTCGAAGACGGGGAGCAAGCCGATGCGGACGCCGGGTTTGCCGAGATGGACAGCGGTGCGGAGATGGGTGAGCCAAAGTGCCGTCGCGCCAATGAGGGCGAGCGCGACGGCGGTCACGATGCGGGGCCGGGGGTTCATGCCGGGTTCGCGGCGGGATCGGGGGTGGGCGAGGGTCCGCCGGGCATCGGTGCGCGGGGTTCGCGCAGCAGGCGCCCGAGGGCGAACACCCCGAGGAGGGCGATCGAGAAAGTGATGATGCCGGCCTTGGTTTCCACGAACGATCCCGCGGCTTTCCCCCAGGCTTCCGAAACGACGAACGTGAGGATCAGGCGCACGGTGTTGCCGAGGAACGCGAGCGGGACGGCGGCCAGCGCCAGGACGCCCCGGCGCCACCACGTGTCGAAGTTGAGCCAACCGAACGCCAGCGTGAGCAGCGTCACCACCGTGATGCTCCGCATGCCGCTGCACGCCGGGGCCACGTCGAACTGGAACGCCGGCGTGGTCCTGTTCCCCGGGAAGAAAATCATCGTGCCGATCCGGTCGATTTTCATCCCAAGCCCGTTCGCGCAGATCGACGTCGACAACCAGGACGAGAAGAGGCGGAGCTTGAAGGCGGGGCCGTCGAGGTAGGCCGCGATGGGAAGGGCGAACACGAGCAGGAAGTAAGGGAAGAAAACCGCGCGCAGCCAGCCCGGACCCCAGAGCATTCCCATCAGGCCATAGACCCCGACCAGAAAGGCCACGATCGACACGCGGGTCTGCTGGACCAGAAACCCGACGACATGCAGCGCGAGCGCCAGCGCGAGGATCCCCAGCCCCGGGAGCCAGACCTTCTTGGTGGCTTCCATCAATTCCCGCCGTCGCACGAGCGCGAGGACCAGCACGAGGAACGGGACGAATCGCCCAAACGCGTCGTCGGAATCGGTTCGCTCCGCATTGGCCTGGATCGTGTTCAGCCACGTGAACATCGACCGGGTGTCGACATAGCCAATCACCGAGTTGCCGAGGAGGTGGAACAGCGCGATCCAGGCCGCGAGCAGGACCCCGAACTCGAGTTTGTGCGGGAGACTGTCCCAGAGTTGGCGGAGTTCCTTCGGCATTCGACGTGTCGGACCCGTCCAGTTAGGCGGCATCCGCCCGGTTTGGCAAGCGACGCTGAGAACCGGCCCGCTTCACGCGAACCCACGCAACACCGCGGCGATCCGATCCACGCCGTCTGAAAGCTCCGAACGCGTGATGTTCAAAGCCGGCAACAGGCGGACGATCTGGTTCCCGCTCGGGATCGTCAGCACCCCCGCCTCGTGCAACCGATGGATCGCCTGCATCGACGCCGGCTTGTCGGATCCGGCCATGCCCGGGATCTCCTCGCGCGGATGCAACTCGATCCCCTGCATGAAGCCGAGTCCGCGCGCCGAGCGCACGACGGCCGGGATCTCGTCCGCCAAACCGGCGAGCCGTCCGTGAAGCCAGTCGCCGGTTGAACGCACGTGGGCCGCCAGTTGGTCGCGCTCGATCACGTCGAGGATCCGCAGCGCCACCGCGCAACCCAGCGGCGTGCCGCCGAACGTGGTGCCATGGGTGCCGGGCCCGAGGATCTCTCCCAACCGCACGCCGTGCGCCGTCTCGCGCAGCCAGAACGCGCCCATCGGGAAGCCGCCGCCCAGCGACTTCGCCATCGCGATGCCGTCCGGAAGAAAGCCTTCCGCGCCGGGAACGCCCGAGAGGATGCGTTGGAAACTCTGGAATTCGCCGCTGCGGTAGTGTCCGCACTGCACGCCGTCCACCAACAGCAACAGGCGGTGTTCGTCGCACAGCTGCCGCAGGCCCAGGAGATACCCGACGCTCGCCGGCGTGATGCCGCCCTCGCCCTGGATGCCCTCGATCAGGATCGCGGCGGTGGCGGGCGAGATCGCCTCGCGCGCGGCGTCGAGATCGTTGAAAGGGACGTGGCGGAAGCCGGGGACCAACGGATCGAAGCCCTTCTTTACCTTCTCCTGGCCCGTCGCGCTGATGCCCGCGAGCGTGCGGCCGTGGAACGAATTCCACGCCGTCAGGATCTCGTGCCTTCCCTCGTCGTGCCCGAATTTCCGCGCGGCCTTGTACAGGCCCTCGTTGGCTTCCGCGCCGGAATTGCAGAAGAACACACGGCCGGGCCCGACGGCCTTCACGATGCGTTCGGCGAGTCGTCCCTGCGGCCCGTGGTAATAGAGGTTCGAGACATGGACGAGCTTCCGCGATTGCTCGACCAGCGCCTCGGTGATCTCGGGGTTCGCATGGCCGAGCGCGCACACGGCGATGCCGCCGCCGAGATCGAGGTAACGGCGTCCGGAGACATCCCAAACGTGGCTGCCGGCGCCGTGGCTGAACGCCAGGTCGAAACGGCCGTAGCTCGGCACGACGTAGCGCGAGAACAGGTCGCGGATCTCGGCATGTTCGTTGCGGACGATGGGCGGGGGCGGCGGGACGATTTCCTTCATCTGGAGCGCGGGCGATTCATGGGTCGCCGTCGCCGGAACGCAAAGGTTTTCCTTGGATTACTGCGCGGGTTCCGCGGGCTCTTCTTCCTTCGCGCGGAACGTGACCTCGCCCGAGTAATGGCCGGCCTTCAGCTCGAGCTTGTACAACACGCCCGGCTCGAGTTTTTTCGCGGGCTCGCTCGGGTCCTTGAGCTTCATGCCGCGGGGCACGCGCCCGTAGATCAGCGCCTTCGTCGGGATCGAGTTGCTCGTGGAATTTGCCTGCCACGTGATCAGTGCCGCGTGGTTCGTGGGCTCCGCCTCCATCACGCGGATCGACGTCAACCGGTACTCGGCGTCCAGCGCGAACACCACGGGGACCAAGCCCTCGAAATCCGTGCCCGCGCCGAAGCCGGGATCGAGCCGCTGCGCCGCCGCCAGGCGCGCCGGGTTGGCGGTTCCGTTGGTCTCGATGCGGACCACGGTGTTGGCCGCCACGGAATTGGGCGCGACGCCGCCGGGCGCGGCGTCGGGGGCCGGCCTGGACGACGCGGGGCGCGGCGGCCGCGGCGCTTTCTCGGCGTCCGAGGTTCCCTTGCGCGTGCGCCAGGCGCGGTCGCGCGGCAGCTCGCGGAACTGCACCAGGATGCGGATCGGTTCCGCGTGCAGCCATTCGGTGAACGACACGACGTACCAGATGCCGAGCAGGAGCAGCACGCCGGCGAGGATTCCAATGCGGGTTTTCACGGGACGTTCACAATCCGCGTTTGCGGGCTTCGGGCGTCACCGCCCACAGGTTCAACGGGGACAGCGACCGACCGAACTTCATGAAACGCGCGCTGCCGTCGCTCATCGCGTAGTTCGAACCGCCGCCCCGTCCCGTCTTCACCGCGTTGCCGTGGCGGTTCTGGTTCAATTGCATGATGTCGTCGAACTGGTCGAAATCCATGTGGAAGTGCCGCGAGTCCCCGTCCTTCTCCCCGAACATCACCGTGTCGCTCGGCTCCGGCACGTCGTTCTCGCGGATGCCCTTGTCCCCGGCGCCCAGCAACCGGAAGAACTTCCAGTCCGCGCCCGTGAACGATTGCCGGTAATAATCGTTCCAGCCGTTGATCAGGAAACTCCGTTGCACGAAGTCCGCCGGATGCGTGTTGGTGCTCACGTACGGGCTCGTGTTGGTGAAGCCCGTCTTCCACGGCGGATCCGACGGGCACCGCAAAACCCTCGTGTCCTTGTAGTAGCTCAGCGTCGACGTGGTCCACCGGTTGGTGATGGCCCGCGTGGGGAAACGTCCCTGGAAATCGTCCGCGTACATGCGCACCGAGAGCCCCAGTTGCTTGATGTTGCTCAGGCACTGGATCCGACGCGCCGCGTCTTTCGCCCGCGCCAGTCCCGGCAACAGCATGCTCGCGAGGATGCCGATGATCCCGACGACGACGAGCAACTCGATGAGGGTGAATCCCCCGGCCGGGCGCTGCCGGAATCCGTTCGCCGTGTGGTTGGGACGCATGGGAAGTGAGACGGGTCGCGGGCGCACAAGGTTACCGGGCATCCATTCCGAGCACGTCCCCCGTGCCCACGCCCGATGGGTTGAGGACGCGGTCGAGGATCATGATCTTCTGCCAGATCTGCTGCGACAAACCGAGCGTCAGGTCCTCGATATCCTCGACCGTCGAGCGGGTTTCCGCGTCGTCGAAGTGCTGCACGTGCAACGCCGCCGCCTTGCTCACCAACGCCAGCATCTCCGTGCAGTAGTCGAGGTAACGCACGAGCTCGAACGGGGTCATCGGATGCCGCGGCGACGATTCGGTATCGACGCGGGCGTTGCCGGTCACGCGCTCGGGATCCTTCGTGAGTTGGTGCATGTCCACGATGTGGGCCATCGACCGCAGCGTGTGCAGCGACGCCTGCGCGCGACGGCGCTTCCACCGCGTTTCAAGGCCACCGAGGAACCACACCGCGACGCTCAGGAACACCAGGTTGTTGATGCCCGCCTCCAATCCCTGGAGGAACTCCGCGACGCCCGGAATCTCCGTGCGCAGGTGGATCCGGTGGATCATCCCGGCGATGGCCGCCAGAAGCACCAGGATGCCGCCGCCGACCGCGCCCCGAAGCCAGAGGTTGGGGCGCGCAAGCCAATCGGAGAGCTGCTGGGACTCGCGGCAGACCGTCGCGAATTCCATGGCGACCCTGCCGAGTCCGGATTCGGGGAAGCGCTCCGAGATCCGGCGTCCGAGCGTCACCGCCGTCGCGATGATCTCCTCGGGATCAAGCGCGCGGTAACGGTGGGTCGCCGGGAAATTCTGGGAAGTCGCTTCCATCGCCTCGTGTGATGAATACCGCGGACGGCGCGCCGGAGTTTCAAGATTCAAGTTCGGACGCGCCGGCCGGTTGTGACAACCGCCCGCTTCCGTGCGTTCAGACGTGGCGTGGCGCCCCACCTCAACCTGGGTGGGTGCCAGCGGCCCTGCCGTCACCGCGGCAAGCCCAGCATCGTTGGTTCTGCCTCGGAACCTGTCGTCGAAGGTGGGGCGCAGCCGGAACGATGCATTCGGAAAACGGGGATTTCTCACGCCAAGGGGAACCAAGGCCGGCCAAAGCGCCATGAAGGTGGATTGGGAGGCCCTGATCGAATCCCACGGTTCGGTGAGATGATATCCCGGCGGTTTCGGCCCCCTTTGATGGCCTTGGTCCCCCTTGGCGTGAAATAATTCCCCTACCGCGACTACATCGATACGGCTCACGGTGACCGAACCACGCGAACGGCAGCCGTGCAAAGTGACGGCAGGGCCGCCGTCACCCACCCACGCCGAGGTGGGACGGTCTCGCCACGGGGTACGCCTGCCTTTCCGGGGCGCGTGTGCCATGCTCTTGCCCGATGTCGAACGCGGTCGTTCCACCGGTTTCCCCCGCGGCGTCCCCACGCATCGGGTCTGTCCCGTATCTGAATTCCGTCCCGCTCACGCAGGGGTTGGAGTCCGAGACCGTGTTCCTGCCGCCTTCCCGACTCGGCCCGGAACTCCGCTCGGGACGGCTCGACGCCGCGCTTTTGTCGGTCACCGAGGCGTTGTTCCACGATGGATTCGACCTGTTGTCGGGCCCGGGAATCGTCTCGCGCGGTCCGGTGTACAGCGTCGGCGTGGCCCATCGCGTGCCGTTGGAGCGCGTCTCCGAAATCCACGTCGACACGGCGTCTTGCACCAGCGTCAACCTGTTGCGCGTGTTCCTGGCGCGCCGGGGACTCGCCCCCCGACTCGTCCCGCTCCAGGACTACGCGGCCGCGCCGTCGCTCGACGCCGTGATGCTGATCGGCAATGCCGCGATCGACTTCCGTCGCGCGGGCCACGAGCACCGGTGGTGGGATTTCGGGGAAAGTTGGTGGAACGAGGAACGGTTGCCCTTCGTGTACGCCGCGTGGGTGATGCGGCGCGGTCCCGGTTTGGAAAGGCTTCGTGCCCGGTTGCGCGACGCCGCGCTCGAAGGCGTCGCCTCGCTTCCCGCGATCATCGCCGGACGTCCCGAATACGACGCCGACTTCCGCCGCCGGTATCTCGGCAGATGGATCCAATTCGACGTCGATGCCGCCGCGCGGGCCGGCGTGAAGCGGTTCGCGGACCATCTGCGGGGTTTGGACGGCGGGCCGGTTTTCGAGCCGCGCTGGGTCTCGTGATCGACTTTGGCGAACCCTGAAGTTACCAAAGGCGCATGAAGCTTTGCCGGTTCACGTCCAGCTCGCACCACGTCCCGCGCGTCGGTCTCGCCGTCGACGACGACACGATCCTCGACCTCTCGACGGCCGGCGTCGACAGCCTCACGACGTTGTTCGACGCACCCGACCTCGTGGACCGAGTCGCGTCGCTCGCGTCGCGCCCATTGCCGCGCGTGGCGTTGAACACCGTTCGCCTGCTGCCGCCCGTCGAACGGCAGGAAGTCTGGGCCGCCGGCGTGACCTACCTCCGTTCCAAAAAGGCACGGATGGAGGAATCCGACTTCAGCGCGTCGGCCTACGACCGCGTGTACGACGCGGATCGCCCGGAAATCTTTTTCAAATCGATGCCCCAGAAAGTCGTCGGCCCGGGCGCCGCGGTGGGCATCCGCGCGGACGCCAAGTGGAACGTTCCCGAGCCGGAACTGGCGCTGGTGTTGAACCGCCGCGGGGAAGTCGTCGGGTACACGCTGGGCAACGACATGTCCTCGCGGGACATCGAGGGCGAGAACCTGTTGTACCTGCCGCAGGCGAAGGTCTACCGCGCCTCGTGCGCGCTGGGGCCGTTCGTCGTGGTGGGCGTGGACGAGGCGACGGTCCGTGGCTGGATGATCGGCGTGCGGATCGAACGCGGCGGCGCGGAGGTGTTCGCGGGCGAGACGAGCGTGGGCAACATCAAGCGCGGTTTCGGCGAACTGGCGGGATGGTTGTGCCGGAGCCAGGAATTCCCCGAGGGCGCGATCCTCTTCACCGGCACCGGAGTCGTTCCCGCGAACGACTTCACGCTGGCCGCCGGGGACGTGATCCAGGTCCGCATCTCGGGCGTGGGCACGCTGACGAACCCCGTCGCGGTCGTGTAGCACGTGGCCGCTCTCCCCGTGGCCGACGCGGTGACGCGGTGGATTGGGAAGCGTAGCGCGGCCGACCTTCGTCGTGGCCGACGCGGTGACGCGGTGGACTGGCCGGATCCGCCGTCTCACGACGTCGGCCACGTCTCATCGTCAGCCACGCGGGGCCGTCAATCCGGCTGGATGTCCGCCGCCACCAACCGGTCGAGCAACACCGTCGTGACGCCGCTGTCGGACTCCGTCTGGTGGGTTCCTTCGAAGGCCAGCACGAAAATCCCGACGAACGGATCCAACAACCGCGCCAACATCGCCGTCGCATGCGCCGAGAATTCCTCCGGACGCGCCCGCAACGACACGAAACCCCTCACGATCGGCGTGTCATCCGCGTCGGCCAGCGTCGCCTCCGGGAAATTCACGATCAATCCATAGCCCGGGTACGTCGCGTCGCGCGGTGCGTGCTGCCATTGTGAGATCCTTGCGTTGGTGACCTCGATGCGGAGCAGGGTGGGTTCGGGCATGGAAAATATCCTCGGTTGGAGTCCTCGCGGAAGTGCGGGTGGCGGTGAGGGGATTGTGTGCCGGTTCCCCAGGCACTTGCAAAGTGGGCTGGGGCGAAACGGCCGGTCCGTCGGCGTTCCTTCTCAACCCGAACTTGGCAGACGCCTTGGAAACGGCCGTGGATGTGGCCGCCGTCGTGAGACGGTGGAAGAAGCCGTTTCCCGCGCGAAGCGCCCTTGGAGTTCGGGCAACCTCGCCGACGCGTCGTGGGGCGGCCGTTCCCCGCCTTCGCCTGGCTTCCGCGGGCAAGCCCGCCCGCGCCCCGCCTGCTGCGCCTTCCCTTGGCCCGTGCACCGAGCCGGGGTCAACTTGCACTGCGCGACCGGTGACGGCCTCGCTACATCCTGCCGATCCACCGCGTCACCGCGGCGGCCACGGGTCGAGGCGTCCCCGAAAGCGAGGCTTGGCGCGGTCGCGCCGTTCGGAAAGCCTCCGCCTCCCGGTTCCATGAAACGTCTTCTTGCCCCGCTCGCGGCCCTCGCCCTCTGCATCGCCTCGCCGTTCGCCTCGAACGCGGCCGAATCCCCGCGCCCGCTCCGCGTCCTCCTCGTCACCGGCGGTTGTTGCCACGATTACCCCGCCCAGAAGGAGATCATCGCCGAGGGTCTCCGCGAACGCGCCAACGTCGAGGTCACCGTCGTCCTGCAGGGCGGCGACCGCACCGATTCCAAAATCCCGCTCTACGAGAATCCCGATTGGTCCAAGGGCTTCGACGTCGTCATCCACGACGAATGCTTTTCCGACGCAAAGGACCCGGCGTGGCTCGAAACCATCCTCAAGCCCCATCGCGCCGGATTGCCCGCCGTCGTGTTGCACTGCGCGATGCACTGTTACCGCACGGGCTCCGACGATTGGTTCGAGTTCTGCGGCGTCACGTCGCGTCGCCACGGCGCGCAGTATGCGCACGGCGTCTTCAACCGCGACGCCAACCACCCGGTCATGGGCGCCTTCGGTCCCGCATGGGCGAATCCCGCCGGCGAACTCTATTGGATCGAGAAAGTCTGGCCGAACGCCCACCCGCTCGGCTCCGCGAAAAACCAGGAGAACGGCCACGACGAGACCTGCATCTGGGTCAATGATTACAAGGGCACCCGCGTGTTCGGCACCACGCTCGGCCATCACAACGAAACCGTCTCGTCGCCGACTTATCTCGATCTCGTGACCCGCGGGACGCTCTGGGCCGCCGGCGCGCTCGACGCCG
>JANYDN010000117.1 GCA_025363585.1 Verrucomicrobiota bacterium
TCCGACCGCGAGGAAAAGGAAGAGGCGGGCGACGCGGTGACCTTGATCACGATGCACGCCGCGAAGGGACTCGAGTTCCCGCACGTGCACATCGTGGGGGCGGAGGACGGGTTGATCCCGCACGCGCGGAGCAAGGTCGAGGGGACGCTAGACGAGGAACGGCGGCTGTTCTACGTGGCGATCACGCGCGCGCAGGAGACGCTGCGGATCACGCATTGCGAGACGCGGAAGAAATACGGGCAGGCGTTCCCTTGCCATCCGTCGCCGTTCCTGAAGGAACTGCCGGGCGAGTGCGTGCAACACGCGGGCGACGGCAGCGACGAACCCGTGGGCCCGGCCGGCAGCGACGATTTCTTCGCCATGATGCGGAAGGCCGTCGAGGGCTAGCCGCGGATTCGGTGGCCTCGTGGCGGCGGTCGTGAGACCGCGGATCGGGGGGAGGAAAACCGCCGAGGAATTTTGGATCCACAGATTGGAGCCCTATTTTCGCGGATTCATCTCCAACGATGCCAAGGCTTCGCGATGCGAAACATGAAAACATAAATCCGCGTAAATATAGTTTCAATCTGCGGACAACCCAAACTCAACTCTTCTCCCTGTTCCGTGCCGACTGCATGGCAAACGTTCCGCCGAGGAATTTTGGATCCACAGATTGGAGCCCTATTTTCGCGGATTTGTCTTTTGAAACGAGGCTTCGGAGAAACAACCCGGAGGCGCGGGCGTCAAGAACCGCAATCGGCCAATGATTCTTGAGCTACAGATTAGAAATTCATTTTCACCGATTTATCTCCGACAGCACCGAGGCTTCACGCCGAGAGATATTAAAACCTAAGTCCGCGTAGATGGGCTTCAATCTGTGGATCCTCCCCTATTGGGCCTTTCCGCATTGGCCTTCCGTGGTTCCACACAATCACCGTCCACCCTTGCAATGGGGGCAATTGGCCGGGTGCAGGAATTTGGATCGGAAATAAGCGTCGCGCGCCGACTCGCCGCCGGCCGCGGCCCCGTGGTCGACCACGGCCTGCATTTCCTTCAGGCGCCCGGCCCAGCCCACCGGTTCCCATCCGTGCCCCTTCCCCGGACCAAACTCGATCCGCGCGTCCACGGGCGGCTGGGCCTTCCTGAGGTACGCGTCGAGGCGATGCACGGCGTTGTTCAGGAAGTATTCGTCGGAATCGCCGACCCACAAGTGGAGCTTGTCCTTGAGCTTCGGCGCCAGTGTCGCCCAGTTCGTCGCCATCAACGGCACCATGTCGTAGCGCATCCATTCGCGCGCCACCGCGGCGTCGATGCGGCCCGTGCGCGGATCCCAGATCGCGGCGGGCGTTCCGTCGGCGGCGCGCGGCGCGTAGGTGGCATTCCATGCGCCCCATTGGCCCCCGCTGCGGACATACGAATTGCCGAGTCCAAGGACGTTTTCATGCCGCACCTCGTGGCGCATCGTGAAATCGGTCCGGCCATCCGGCTTCCGTGCGGAGGGGCGCTCGGTGCCGTCCCGCGCGACGAAGGCGTTGGTGTCGGCGCGGAGATTCACCAGTTGGAAATCCCGGAAGTCGACGGGGTCGGGATATCCGCTCCAGCAGCCGCCGAATCGATCCGCATATAATACCTGCAACGCGAACGACACCCAGCCGCCCGTCGAGCCGCCCATCGTGAAACGCGCCCACGGCTGGGAGAGGCCGCGGAACTCGCGCTCGAGTTCGGGCAGCACTTCCTCCATCAGCGCCGCGCCCCACGGGCCGTGGTTGTCGGAATCGACCTGGTACGGATCGCCGAGAGGTCCCGCGCCATCGAGAGCGACCAACACCATCCGAGGCGTGTCGTATGCCATCCAGTCGCGGTGGAAGGCCGAGCCCGCGCGCGCCCACTCCGCCACGCGGTCGAACCGCGCGCCGTAGCCGCCAATGTTCACGACGACGGGATATTTTCGCGCGGGTTCCGACGCGAAGCCGCGCGGCAGGACGATCCCGACGCGCACGAACATCTCGCGTCCCCAGAACGCGGAGAGTTTCGCGGAACGGATTTTGCGATAGCGGACGAGGTCGGTCTCGGGCGGGAACGTCTCGGCAGGCAAGGCTCCCGCGAGCGGCAGGGAAATGGTTTCGGCGCGGCGGGGATCGATGTCGACGACGCGCGGTTCGCCGATCCAGTTGCCGGGGGCGTCGGGCCGCCAGAGATCGCGGTTGGTCACGAGCAACGCCTGCACGCGGTATTTTCCGGGTGGCAATTCGCCAAGGGAATCCCAGGGGAATACGGCGGCCGCGCGGCCAAGCGCGATCGGGCCGGGCTTGCGATCGGCCGCGACGTCGGTGCCGATCAGGGTGATTTCTCCCTTGCCGACCTTTTCGATGAGCTCGCGCGGCTCGCCTTTGGAAGACTCGGGCGCGATGGCGACGAGGAGTCGGGAGGGCCACGCGGGCCACGGGCGACCGGCGGGCGGTTCGACGGCGAATTTGAAGCGGGCCTCGGGAACGGGAGATGCGGCGAGGATGGCCGCGGGAAAAAACGCGACGCCGGCAAGGAGCGAGAGACAACCCGGAAACCACCGCATGCGACGGCCGATCATGGGGACACGGTGAAGGGAAGCCGGGACGAAGGCGAGCGTCGCGGCGTAGCGCGGGCGTCTCGCCTGCGGTATTCGCGGGCGTCCCGCCTGCGCGAGGCTTGGTCAACGGCTCCAGAAGCGAGGCATGGCGTGGCGTCCCTGCCTTGCCGCCTTCGATTGCATCCCACAAAGATGCCGTGCTTGCGGAGGGGCAAACGCAGGCGGGACGCCCGCGCTACGCAATGCACCGTCCCCGCTGCGGCCTGCCGCGACGGGTTGGGCACGGGCGGGGACGCCCGTGATTTGTGCAGGCGGGGACGCCTGCCCTACGCCGCCTGCCCTACGACCGCGGGACTTTGCCGTTGTCAGGCGGGACGACGTCCCTAGCTTTGGGCGCGTGAAGCAGACATTCGCCGAACTCGGTTACCCCGGACGCCTCGTGGCGGTCGAGGGACTCGACGGTTCCGGCAAATCCACCCAGATCTACCTGCTCAAGCGATGGCTCGAGATGCGGGGGCTGAAGGTTTTCTTCAGCGAGTGGAACTCGTCGGCACTCGTCAAGAGCGCGACCAGCAAGGGCAAGAAGCAAAACCTGCTGACGCCGACGACCTTCAGCCTCATCCACGCCACCGATTTCGCGGACCGCTACGAACGCCAGTTGGTACCGTTGCTGAAGGCCGGTTACCTGGTCCTTTGCGACCGCTATATCTTCACGGCATTCGCGCGCGACGTCGTCCGGGGTTGCCCGCCCGAATGGGTGCGCGGCATGTATAGCTTCGCGGCGTTGCCCGACCTGACGTTCTTCTTCAAGGCCAGCCTCGAGGTCTCGCTGTCGCGCATCCTCGACAACCGCCCGACCCTCAAGCACCACGAGGCGGGCATGGATCTCGACCTGTCGCCCGATCCCTACGAGAGCTTCCGCATTTTCCAGGGCCGGATCTTCGAGCAATACCTCGCGATGAGCACCGAGTTCGGGTTCGTGGTGATGGACGCGAACCAACGGATCGAGGAGCAACAAGGCATCGTGCGGCGCCTGGTCGGCGCGCAGGTGGACCTCGACTCCTTCAAGCGCGGCGAATCGACCTAACCCCGGAATCCCATGCCCCGACGCACCGCGAAATCCACCGCCTCGAAATCCACGGCCTTCTCCTCGGTCCTGGTCCCGAAGGTCACGTCGAAGCGCTTCTATGGCCACGGCCTGCCGCGGTGCGACGTGCACGCGCTGAACGGGAAACTGGTGGTGGTCGAGGGAGCGGACGGTTCCGGCCGCTCGACGCAGATCGCGCGGCTCGTGGAATGGCTGGAGGCGTGCGGGCACCACACGGTGCAGGTGGGGTTGAAGCGCTCGACGCTGGTGAGCGAGGAACTCGAGCTCGCGCAGCAGGGCAACATCCTCAGCCGGACGACGCTGTCGTTGTTCTACGCGACCGATTTCGCGGACCAACTCGAGAACACGATCCTCCCGGCATTGCGATCGGGTTCCATCGTGCTGGCCGACCGTTACATCTACACGCTGATGGCGCGCGACCTCGTGCGCGGCATGGATGAATCGTGGCTGCGGAACCTATACGGGATCGCGCTGGAGCCGGACGCGGTTTTCTATCTCGAGGTCCGTCCCGAGATGCTGGTGCAACGGGTGTGCGCGAAGAACCAGGCGCTCGACTATTGGGAGAGCGGGCTCGATCTCGGGTTGTCGCGCGACATGTTCGACAGCTTCCTGAAATACCAGGGATTGATGCGCGACACCTTCCGCCGGCTCCAGAGGGTCTATGGATTCCAGATCGTCGATGGCCAGCAGGCACCCAACGCGCTCAGCGAGGACTTGAAGCGAAAGATGGAGCACGTCCTCCGCGGGTCTTGACGGGATTTTGCGGAGCGAGGGCGGGGAGTTTTGACAGGATTGACGGGATTAACTGGATTGGGGAACGGATCGAGGAGGCCCGCGCGCGGCAGCCCTCCGGATGGCGATGACTCGTTGAGGCGAGGCCCCACGAAGCCTTGCAGGGATGACCCTCGGTACGCCCACGTCCGCCGTAGCGGCTTGGCCTAATCCGCGTCCGGGTCCGACGCGGAACCTTTCGGCAGGTTCCGCTGGCGGGTGCTCGCGGGTTTCCAACGACGGTGCACCCAGAACCAATTCGATGGATCGCGCCGAACCACCGCCTCGAGCGCTCGGTTCGCGTCGGTCATGATCGCCGCGGGTTCGCGCGGCGTGCCGTCCGGTTCCTTGGTCGGGATCTCGGGACCCATCTCGATGCGCCAACGGGCCAATCCGGTCCGGAAACACGCCGCGGTCCGCAGCACGGTGTCGAACCGAAGCGCGTAGACGGCGGGCGCGGCGGTGGTCGAGCAACCGCGACCGAGGAATGGGAGCCAGAGTCCCTTGTCGCCCGCGTGTTGGTCGGCCAACAACCCGAGCATCACGGTGCCGCCGGCGAGCGCGTCGCGCAACCGGCGCGCGTCGCGGGTGCGTTCGAAGAATTCCATCCCGGATTGGACGCGGAGGGATTGCATCGCGGCGTTGAGCGACGGCTGGCGCAGGGCGCGATAGGTCGTCGCGGCGCGCGCGTGCGGGGCAAACCGCCCGAAGCGGGCGTACAATTCGAAGTTGCCGAAATGCCCGACGGCCATCACCAGGCTCCTTCCGTCCCCCGGCACCGACTCGGCCGCGCCCACCCATTCCAACCGATCCCCGAGTTCCGCGTCGGACATCACGGCGGTCCGGATCGCGCAGACGTAGTTTTCGCCCAGGTTGAGGAAGTTCGCGCGGGCCACGCGACGGACTCCTTCCGGCCCGAGTTCGACTCCCAGTGCCGCCTCGAGGTTGGCGAGGGCGACGCGACGATGGCGACGGTCGACGATCCACGCGAACCAGCCGAGGCAACGACCCATCCGGGCCGCCCATTCCAGTGGCAGCGCGTGCACCAGCGCGATCACGGCGCGCACCGTCATTCCAAGCATCCAATCCATGTCCAAAGCCCGATCCTCGCCGCTTGGGACACATCCATGCGACAAGAAATCCCGAAGGGCCCGGCGCGAGGGCGTGGGATCGCGACGGGGCCTCCGGATCGGGGTTCGTGCGAACAAAGGCTCGCGTGGCCGCGTCGGAATCGGTGAAACACACACCATGCGAACCCGATTCCCATTGATCGTTGTCGTCCTCGCCCTTCTCCAAGTACTGGCGTTCCGCGCGCGTGCGGCGGAGCCCAAACGCATCGTGCTTCTTGCGGGCGTCCCGTCGCACGGCCGCGGCGAACACGAGTTCCGCGCCGGCGTGATCCTGTTGGCGAAGTGCCTGGGGACGATTCCCGGCGTGGAGGCTTTGGTCGTCTCGAACGGTTGGCCCGCGGACACGAGGGTGTTCGAAGGCGCGGCGTCGGTGGTCATCTACGCCGACGGCGGCGACGGGCATCCGGCGATCAAGCCCGAGCGGTTGAAGTTGCTCGACGCGATGGCCGCGCGCGGCGTGGGGATCGGCGCGGCGCACTACGGGGTCGAGGTTCCGACGGGCGATCCGGGCTTCGCGATGCTGCGTTGGACGGGTGGCTATTTCGAAACATACTGGTCGGTGAACCCGACGTGGAAGGCGACGTTCCGCGAATTCCCCGAGCATCCGGTCACGCGCGGCGTGAAACCGTTCGCGATCGACGACGAGTGGTATTACCACATGCGGTTCGTGCCCGAGATGAAAGGCATCACGCCGATCCTCGCGGTGGTCCCGCCGGCGTCGACGCTGGACCGCGGTGGGGACGGCCCGCACAGTGGCAACCCGTGGGTGCGGTCGGAGGTCGCGCGCGGGATCCCGCAGACGCTGATGTGGGTCTACGAGCGCCCGGGCGGAGGCCGTGGTTTCGGATTCACCGGGGGGCATTACCACCGGAACTGGAGCGATCCCAATTTCCGAAAACTGGTGCTCAACGCGACCCTTTGGTCGGCGGGCGTGGAGGTTCCGGCGGGAGGGGTGGAAGTTTCCTTGGGAGAAGAGGACCTAAAAGGTGCCTTGGACGCGAAGTAGTTGGGGTCGAAAAGGAGTTAAACCCGGGGGTTCGACGGCACGGACAGAGTGCTGCGAACGAGCAATTTGGAGGAATATGCAATTGACATCCCGGAGCATCACCATAGGCTCGCGTCGTTAAAACCGACTCCAAAGGGTTTTTGACCATGAAGATTTCTGGAATTCTTTCTCGGTTGGCCGTCTTCGGCTCTGCCCTCGCCCTGACCACCAACCTCGTCAGCGCCGCGCCGCAACCCGGCAAGGCCGAGGTTCAACTGGCCAAGGGCACCGTTACCATCAACGACAAGGAAGCCCACGTGGGTGACCTTGCCGGCCCCGGATCGGTGATTACCACCGGTGCCAGTTCCCAAGCCGACTTTTTCCTCGGGGTCAACGGCCCCACGGTTCAGGTCCAGAACGATGCCAAGCTCACGTTCGAGGAACTTTCTTTCGACGACAGCGGTCCCGAGATCGTCGTGACGACCAAGGTGAAGCTCGATAAGGGCAAGATCGCCGGGTACGTCAAGAAGAGCAGCAGCCAGTCCAGCTATACGGTGACGACCCCGACGACGACGGCCGCCATCCGCGGCACGACCTACTTGGTCGACGCGGACGGCAACGTCTGGGT
The DNA here is from genome assembly GCA_025363585.1 of Verrucomicrobiota bacterium. GTDB lineage: Bacteria > Verrucomicrobiota > Verrucomicrobiia > Limisphaerales > UBA9464 > UBA6176. The sequence continues at coordinate 7,168 of JANYDN010000117.1, forward strand.
TTGGGATGGTTGCGTGGACGTGATCTACCACGATCCCTCGACCGGCACTGACACCCATTTCAACGTGTGCGCCGGCCAGCGCTTCGACCCGAAAGTCCCGGGCGTGGTCATCAACGATCTCCCCAGCCCGATTCCCCCGCAGGTCCGTCCGCCGGTGACCCCGGTGGGCCCGGTGATCATCTTGTCGCCGACCAAGCCCACGGGCAGTCCGGGGCCGACGATTCCTCCGGTGGTCATTAATCCGCCGGTTGAAGGCGGAGCCTAAACGGCGCGCCTAGTAACTTTCAGGACCCAGAGCGGCTCTCCGCTCTGGGTTTTTTTTTGCCCGCGTGGCATCGTCGTTCCCCAGCGTGTCCAGCCAACCTCCATTCTGGCGCCGTCTCGGCACCCCGTTTTTGGTCGCGGGCATTCTTCTCGCCACCGCCGTGGGGATGTCGAGTTGCTCGCGGTACCTTGATCACGCCGCCAGGCGGACCCAGGCACGCGTCACGGATCTGAAGGCCAGGAGCGTGGATCTCCCCGGGGAGAAGGAGAAAATCCAAGAAGCGGAGCACGAGGCGCGGAAGATCGAGGGGTTCCAAAAACTGGACATCCTCCAACGTCTCGAATGGACCTCATTCGATTGGCGCGCCCAACACGCGCTGGGCAGCGGACTTCCGAACCGGGAGATCGGGTTGGTGTTGGCCGACGAATCGACCGTGTTCGCCCTGGGACACGGCCTGACGATCGCGGGCGAGAACTACGACCTCTTCTGGCCACGTTGGCCGGTGTATGGCCGCGTTCTGCGCGAACTGCGCGCCCAAGGGGCACACGCGATCGCCTTTGACGTCCTGTTCCCCGATCGCCGCAACGGAGACAATTTCCTGGAGTTCCAGGACACCAACGTCGTCCGGGAAATCGGCGGCACCACCATCAACTCCGACCTCGCGTTTGCCCGGGAGCTCGGCTTGCCCGGCGCCCCGGTCATCCTTTCCCTCGAACCCGACAGCGTTCCCATCCCGCTGTTCCGGACCAAGGCCGCCGCGATGGGCGACGCGTCGTCGCCGCGGGACGCCGACTCGGTCGCGCGTCGGATCCGGGCCTACACGAAATTGCGGCGGCTGAATCCCCGGCTCGAACTCTTCGCGGAGCGAAAGGACCTGATCCTGACCCCCGAGGCCAATGGCAGCATCGAGGTTGTCGACAGGCAAAGCGGCAGGACCAACGTGCTCCATCCCGATGCCGAGGGGCGGATTCCCTTGTATTCGCCGAAGATTCTCGACGCGGTGTACCAGGAGGAAATCGTCTGGCACCTGGGCATCGCGCTCGCCGCGCATGGATTGGGGCTCGACCTCAAGAAACCGGAATTCGTCCGGGGCGGCATCCGACTGCGCGGCACCAATGGCGTTTCCCGTTTCATCCCGACCGACGACGCCGGGTATCTCGCCGTCGATTGGCGCCTCGCCGTGAGCCGCACGAATCTATTCCGCCAGAAGAATGGGAATTCGACCCGCGAGAAAAGCCACGAGCTGTTCCTCCAGCAAAACCTGACCGAACTCCTTGAGGCGAACGCGGCGCGCGTTTACGAGGGTGCAACGCCGGAACCACTCTGGACGAATCGCCTCGTCGTCATCGGTTCGACGGCGGCCGGCAACAATCTCTCCGACCTCGGCGCGACTCCCGTGAACAAGTCGGATTTCCTGGTCGCCACCCACTTGAACGTGGCGGACATGGTTCTCGAAAACCGCTTCATCACCCAGACTTCCGCCCCGGGCGAAGCCGGGTGCGTCGCGTTGCTTGGACTGCTCGCCGCCGGCCTCACGTGGCGACTGCGCGGCACGGTGTTGCCGTTGGTCATCGCGTGTCTCGCGGCGCTCTGGATCGCACTGGCCCTCTGGCTCTACGTCGCGCATCGCTACTGGCTCCCCATCGCCCAACCCCTGCTGGGCGGCCTCGTCCTGCACTACGCCGGCATGGTCAGTTACCGGGCCGTCTTCGAACAACGCGAACAGCAACGGATCCGGTCCGTTTTCAACCGCATGGTTTCGCCCGACATCGTCCAGGAAGTCCTCCACAAGGGACACCTCGGACTCGAGGGCACCCTGCGCCAAGTCACCGTCTTCTTCGCTGACATCCGCGGCTTCACCGAGTTGACCGACAAGTCCCAGGAAGCCGCCTCCGAACACGTGCGCCGCATGGGATTGTCCGAACCCGAGGCCGAGGAATACTACGAACGGCAGGCCAGCGTGGTCCTCCGCACCGTCAACGAGTACCTCGCCGCCATTTCCGACGTCATCAAGTTCCACCGGGGCACGCTCGACAAATACATCGGCGATTGCGTGATGGCGTTTT
>JANYDN010000124.1 GCA_025363585.1 Verrucomicrobiota bacterium
CGACCGAACGCCATGTCCATGCGTTCGTACGGCCGGTCGATATAATCCGGGCTGAATCCGGGGCGTTGAAGATGGTCCCAATCGACGGTCAACGCCTTGCGGCCGCGGTCAACGCCCGGCCGCGCCTTCCAGAAGTGCTCGTATTCCCAGGGCGACGTGCCCGAGACGCCGAGCGTCCTATAGGCCCGCCAATTGGAGGTTATATAACGCGCGAAGATCGGATAGCGCTCCTCGAAGCGATCCGATCCGACGGGATTGGGATAATCCCAACGGTGCCAGGTGTTGCCGGCGCGGTATTGCTTGGCTTCCCATCGGAGGTTCGCTTTCTCGGCATCGCTTATATCGTAGGCATGGTCGCCGAGGAACTGCGCGTTCCATTCGGCGACGCAGAATTCCCACGGGACCTTGGCGCCGCCCCATTCGCGCTGCCCTTTGTACCAGCCGCGGTAAAGGGTCCAGTCCCAGGTGAACGGCGCGCCGTACTCGCAGGTGAACACGGGCTTGGTTCCCACGGCCGCCCAATGGCCGAACCAATCGTCCAGCTCCTGGATCGGGGCGAAGTTCGGATAGAAATTGCTGTCGTGCATCACGCCGAGATTGCCCGACGCGTGGTGATATAATATCCGGCGCGGATCGAACCGCTTCACGATCGCCTCCGCCCGCAGCGCGAGTTTCACGTTGCGGTCCGCCCATTCGTCGCGCCCCTCGTGGATGCCGTCGGTCAGGTCCGGGTTCATGTCCTCCTCGTACCCCGTCGCGTTGTGGCTGGTGACGTACATCACCACCGACGGGTGGTTGCCGGCCATCCGGACATAGGATGCCGCATGCCGCGCGTAGCCGTTGTTCTCGTCGGCGTCCGGCGCCTTCCAGTCGTAGTGGCTGAAATGCGGCTGGGTGAATCCCACGAGCATCCCCACGTCGTCGGCCGCCCGGAGGATTTCACCGAAGCCAAGATGCGCGCCCGGCTCGCAGCCATAGTGATGGGTATAGACATAGTTGATCCCAAATCCGCGGAGGCGAAGCAGCGTCTCCCTCGCGGCCTCGTAGGTGGACTGGGCGGCGCCGATCTGGGCGTTGTCGAGGGGCACCGCGGAAAGATGAAGGCGCTTCCCGTTGAGAATGAAATCGCGGCCCTCGATCCGGAATTCGCGGAACCCGAACCGGAGCGGCCAGGCGACGTCGAGCGTGCCGCCGCCCGCGTGTTCGAACGTGACGGTTAGATCGAGTTGGTTGCCCGGCGTGTGGATGTCCCACAAAACCGCGGGCATCCAGTCGGTCGAGAACGCGACATGGCCGTTGGTGACCGAGGATCCGCGGAATGCCGGGCTTGCGAACGCGTGCGGTTCGTTCCCGTGGCCGCGGACTTCGGCGCGGAGGATATAGTCCGCGTCGGGTTGGAGATTCCCGATCGCGACGTCGAGGGACAGACGGTGGTCGCGTACGGAGGTGTCCACCGCGATTCCGCCAATCCGCGGGCCGGCGGGAATACCGACGAGCGAGACGTCGCCGCAGAAGCCGCGGCGTTCGACGGAGCCCTCGAGTTGGCGGGCCGACGCGCTGTCGGTATAGGAAAGCAGGGTGGCCTTCAGCGGCAGCGCGACGACGAGCACGTCGAGACGATGCTTGGTGCCAGGCGGGCACGACGCCGTGAGGTCGAGTTCGTCCGCCGGGAAATGGAGTTCGCCGGCCTTTCCTCCGTCCACGAAGACGGTCGCGAATGAATTCAGGTTGTCCGCGGAGAGCACGACGCGACGCCCGGTCCAATCGGCGGGCACGTCGAACTCGCGCTCGTGCCATGCGGCCCGGACCGTGCCCGGCTTGGTATCCTTCCAATCCGGATGCGCATATAATGTCTGCGAATCCTTCCGGAGATAGTCGGTGACGCCGGGCCAGCAGCCGGGGATCTTGAAATAGCCCCAGCCACGGGTCGGCACGGCGTTGTCGGACGGACCGGCCGGTTGCCACCGCCAGAGTCCGTTCAACGAGACGCGCTCGCGGGTGGGAGTCGCGTCCCGTTGCGCGGTGTCGAGGGTCCACACGGCACGGACACCGGCGGGGAGTTCCACGGCGACATCCGAGGCGACGAGTCGGTGGGAAGGCATCCACGCCAGCGCCGCGACGGAGAGGCTGGCGAGGACGTGGTTCACGACCTGTTCCTACCACCGGTCCCGGTTCCAAGAAACCGCGGAGTTCGGCGGCAAGCGGGGGCAGGGATTTCTGCCGGCAGTCGCTCTACTACGGAAAGAACGACGAGTTTGGAATCCACGTCGACAAGAGCTTTTTTACGGAAACCGTTGGGCAGCGAACCATTCACCACGTTTACCACAGCCACGCCCGCTAGCGAGTCTTGTCCCTGAAATAGCCGGAAGCGAATTGGCGCCAGAGCGGCCAGCCGATCCGGAGGGCGTCGACCAACAACGTGAATTTGGAGGCACCCGGCCCGCTGGAACGGAGCAGTCGGCTTGCGAGCAAGCCCGCCAGCGGTGCCAACGTGACCAGCAACGCGCTGTTCTCCTTGGCCGCGGCGACGGGATCGTTGAGCCACGCGAAATGTCCGCGCGTCTCGTCGATCTCCCGGCCCAGCTCGATGCGGTTGATACCGCTTTCGAGGAGCAATACCTGCTTCCGGAGCCGGAGCTGGTCTATAGAGTGTCCTTCAGCCATTCTCGGTCCTTCTGGAGTTCGTCGATGGTGCCGGAAAACGCCTGCCATCCGTGCAATTGCCGGCGCAACTGCAGGAAGACCGCCAACGCCCCGCCCGCGTAGAGCAACGACAGGACCGCCAACGTGGCGACGCGGTGTTCCCAGAAAATCACCACGATGGCGAACGTCACGACGACCAGTGCCAAGATCGAGGCGATGATCAGGATCGAGGCCAGCAAGAGCACCTGCAGCACGCGCTGCCGTTCTTCCTGCGCCTCCACCAGGAAAAGCTCGGCGCGATTGCTGATCGTCGCCAGGGCAAGGCGTCCTGCCCGGCCGAGCGAGGCCACCGCGCTTCGCGCCGGATGGGACGGTTCGTTGGACACGTGGCGGTGGGTTGCCCGCGGTTACCGGCTGTTCCGCGTCAGGACGATGCCGAGAAGAACCCCGACGCCCAGCGCGATCCCGATGGATTCATACGGGTGATCGCGGATGACGCGGTCCGTTTGGCGGGCGCCCTGCTTGATGGATTCAACGGCGCGCTCCTCGAGGTCCATCGCGCTTTCCCTGGCGGAATCGAGGGCGTCGGTGAGGCGGACGCGGAGATCCTTGACCTTGTCCCCGGCGTGGTCCGCCGTGGCCGCGAGGAGTTCCTCGGCGTCGCGGACGAGGACTTTGAAATCTTTTGCGATTCTGTCGGCGCTGTTTGTTCGGCTCATGGGATCGGTGCTTTCGGAATGGAAGTGTGACTACTTTTGCTGGCGCGACGTTAGCATGTCGGGCGCGCCACGCCAAGTTTTGTCCTTCGTGGAATCAGGTCATGGGATTGGTCGCGTGACCGCGCGCGGCGGATGGGATTCCGGATCCAAAAACCCCGCTCGAACGGGGGGTGCCAGGAACGAAACGGCCCGCGCTCGCGGCTTCAACGCGCTGGCGATCTCCTCATCACGATTTCATCCGGGCTCATCCCGGCGAACTCCCAACCCTCCTTCACCAGTCCGTTCATCGCGGCGTTCATATAGAATGCCCTCTCGTCGCAGCGGTCCGGGCGACTGAGCTTCCGGAGTTCGGCACCGATGAATTCCACGTGGCCGCCGGGACGGATGACATGAGTGTTTTCCCGTCCACTCCAACGGATCGTCGCGTACTCGCCCGACGGCGCCGGGCCGGGCCCGGTGGTTTGGGCGAGCAGTGGAGGGCGGAAGGACAGCCATGCCGTCGCGGCGAGGGCGATGGTGGCGATGGCGAATGCGGGGCGGGGCGCTTTCATGAAGGGTTCCTTGGTATCAATAGCGTGATTTGCCCGGCTCGACCGTGAAGCCGCCCGGCGCCTTTTGGTTGAGATCGAAAAACAAGTGACCTGGAACACGGTCTTCCTGCGCGAACCAACCGCCGGTACGGAAGACTTTGGTCTGGACGCTTTGCCCGTCCTTCACCGGATGAACCCGGATGATGAAATCTGCCGAACCGAAATTATGGAAGGTCCCGTCCCGGTCGCCCCAGATTTTGATTTCCACCGGCGTGACCCCGACGAAGTCGTCGTTGACCTCCACGCGGGCTCCGGGATCGCTGGACTCGATCTTGACGTGGTAAGCGATGGTCCCGTCCCGACCGTGTTCGGGTTTGTTGGCGGGTTCGCCGGCGCAGCCGGCCGCGAACAGTGCCAGCAAGCCGATGGGTTTTCCGGTGATGTATCAGTTTGCCGGATCAGTGGTCTTCCCAGATGACCCTGCCGTTCACGCTCCGGTTGGCGTACCATTCGACAACCTTCCCATTGCTGACCTTGAACCGGAACAGCCGGCCTTCGTTCGCCTGACGATCTTCCGGGCGCTTTTCCATCGAGAAAGCACCAGCACCGCCGCCAGAGCTACCGATGCCTCCGAAACCCAGATTCACGTTCTCTCCCTTGGGGACGATGTAGTCCTTGGACTTCTCGTATTCCCAGACCTCATCTCCTTTTGGGGACGTCACCACTCTGGCGGGCTCACCCCACACGGACCGTAGTTCCGATCCCTGATGTCCCACCCAGTCCTGGGGCTTACCGCTCATTACTGGGTCTGAAGTGGCGCACCCGGAGACCAGGATTGCGGCAAGGAGGATCGGCATCAATCTGGGTGGCTTCACAGGCCGATTGACTCCCGTGGACTTTCCTCCGTCAAGGTGGTTCTCGATAGTTGACGCTTAGATCTCGATGCTGTTTGGAGTATCCGTCGGATCGTGAAAACGAAGCCCCCGCCCAAGAAGCCGGCCCAGAAAACGCCGGAGCGCGACTTTTCACAGGTCTCGAGCGAGGCATCCTCGCCTTCGTCCTCCGAAGGCCGGCGCGTCGGTTCGGGGATTGCCAAGGGCCCGCGAAAACGGGAGAACGCGTCACCACGCATGAATCGTTTCTTCCGCCTCTTGATATCCTCGTCGCTGGCGATCTCGTGCGTCGCCGCGCGGGCGGCCGACGAACCCCTCTTCGTCGCGAGCGGCCTCACCATTCCCGGGCTCTTCACCAAGGGCATCGAGGGACCCGCCGTCGATCGTGACGGGAATATCTTCGCGGTGAACTTCGACAAGGAGCAGACCATCGGCCGCGTTTTGCCGGACGGTCGCGGCGAGGTGTTCGTGAAATTGCCGGACGTTGCCGTCGGCAACGGGATCCGCATCGCGCGGGACGGGACCTTGTACGTCGCGGATTATGTCGGGCATCGCGTCCTTCGGGTGAATCCCAAGACGCGCGCCGTCACGGTGCACGCGCGCGAGGCGTCGATGAACCAGCCCAACGACATCGCGTTGCTCGAGGACGGGACGATTTATGCGAGCGATCCGAATTGGAAAGCCGGCACCGGACAAGTGTGGCGCGTCGCGCGCACCGGCAAGGTCACGCGGGTCGCCGCCGACATGGGCACCAGCAACGGCATCGACGCGAGTCCCGACGGCAGGACGCTCTACGTGAACGAAAGCGTCCAGCGCAACGTGTGGGCCTTCGACATCGCGCGCGACCGATCGCTGTCGAACAAGCGCCTGGTACGGCAATTCCCCGACCATGGCTTCGACGGCATGCGGTGCGACGTCGACGGCAACCTATATATAACCCGGCACGGGAAGGGAACGGTGGTGAAGATGTCGCCATCCGGCGAGGTGCTCCGCGAGATCGACGTGCTCGGAACAAGCCCATCGAATCTTTGCTTCGGCGGACCCGATGGCCGCACCGTGTACGTCACCGAGGTGGAGAAACGCCGGCTGGTGTTGTTCCGCGTCGATCGCCCCGGATTGGAATGGGCGCGGTTGCGGTGATGCCGCGCCCGTCGCGGGCGCATCCGGACACTGCCCCCGAAAAGTCCGGGGCTGCCATCGATCAAACGAAATCGACGAAGTGGGACCGCGCGAAACGGCCCGACGTTGTTGCAATCAATTCCGAACGCACCCCGGCGGGCGCCCCGACTTTTCGTGTGGTTCGTGTATTTCGTGGATGCAAATTCCACGGGCCTGCTCGGCTTGCATCAAGTTGAGTGGGTGAACCACGAACCACACGAAACACACGAAAAGCTCTGGAAAGGAGATTCGATGGGTTGCCGGGAATGCTTTGAAAGGGTCTCGCGTTCCCGAGCGGGCGCATCCGCAAACCGCCCCCCTAAAATCCTGGTCCCTCCAACGAACAAACCGAAATCGGTTTTATAGGACCGCGCGAAACACCCCGACTTCACTGGCGCGGCCACCGTTCGCCCGGAAGCCAGCGCAAGGGCGCCTTCTTCAACACTTTTGAATTCGGGGGCAGTGTCAAGATGCGCCCGCCCGTCTCGAGGGGCTCCCGGAGTGCTTGATTTCACCCGGCAACCGGGCGATCACGTGGACCACGTGATCCACTCCCGGTCGTCCTTGGCCCGTCTTGCCCGCGGCGGGTTTGTGTTCCTGGGGATTATTCTGTTTTCGCGGGCGATCGCGGTGGATTTCCGGCCGCTCACGGACTTCGTCGTGGACCCGGTCCAGTCGGCGCGGCTGGGCCGGACGCTCAACCTGCTCCGTGGCGCCGGGCCGACGAACCACCCGGTGGTGAAGGTGGTGTTCTACGGGCAGTCGATCACCCTCTTCCCGTGGTGGCGCGAGGTGGCGCAGCGGCTGCGGGACACCTACCCGCACGCGCGACTCGAGATCAGCAACCTTGCCATCTCCGGCTTCATGTCGGACCGGCTGGCGTATTCCGTCGACTCGGACGTCATCCCGGCGCAGCCCGACTTGGTCATATTGCATGACTACGGCTATGAGAATTCGTTCCAGGTGTTGCTGGGCAAGTTGCGCACGCAAACCACGGCGGAAGTGTTGGTCCAGCGGGACCATCCGTTGACCGACGCGGAGTTGGCCGAGGAGACGGACCCGGCCGTGCTCGCCGCGGGCACTCCCGGAATGTGGGAGGCCAAGAATTACCTCTGGTTGCCCCGGTTGGCCGACCGCAATGGTTGCTGCCTTGGCGACGTGCGCGGGTACTACAAGCAGTATTGCCGGGAGCGAGGCCGCAGGCCCACGGACCTGCTGGCGGACCAATACCATCCCAACGAGGAGGGCGACCATGTCATGGCCGCGGCGGTGATGTCCTACCTGCTACCCGACACGCCGGTGCCGGTGGTCGACCCGTGGTCCACGGCGTCCGTCCTGGGACTCGCGCTGCCCCGCGAGCCGTGGCGCCCCGCGAGTCGCCTGACGGTGGAATTCACCGGGACCCGCCTCGACGCCGTGACGGACCGCCCCGGCGCGGGACCGGTGGCCGTCCGCGTGGATGGCAGCGTTCCATCGTCGATCCCGGAGCTCCGCAAGTTCCTGAGGGCGTCGCCGGTGCCCGGGGGTTCTTGGCCGGCCATCAGCGGCCTAACTTCGAAGGCCCCGCTGTTGGCGGAAACCTGGACGCTCTCGGTGACCCGGTATGCCGAGGACAATGGACGGATTGAGTTCCGCGTCGATGGTTCGGAGACCGGCTTCGACGGGGCCGGGGCCAGCAGCACCAACTTCGTCTCGAACTCGGGGCGGGTGATCATCCCGTACTGGTCGTGGCTGGTCGGCTACGCGATCAACCTGCAGCACATCCCGCTGCCGCCGGACTACAAGATCGTCTGGGAGTGCAAGTGGGTGGGGATGGATTCGTTCGTGCCGGGAGCCCCGGCGGAGCCCGGGTCCGAGCCGGTCTTCACGTTGGCCTCGGGATTGGCCGACGGTGTCCACCGCGTCGAACTCGAGTCGGCATCGCTGGAGGGCGTCCGCGCGCTGCGCGTGTACCGGCCCACCGGCCCGGTGTCGGCGAGGCTCGTGGACCGCGTCGACGTTTCCTACGCCCTTGGCTTTGTCCGGAGCGGGCAGGGCGGCGGCGCATCGTTCCACATGGCGGAAAGCCACGCTGGGAACTCGATCCTCCAGACGAGCACGAACCTGGTCGACTGGTTGGGAATCGTGGCCGCGGGCCCGGGCGCGCCGGACTGGTCGCCGTTCGACGGCGAGCCGCGTCGTTTCTACCGGGTCGTGCCGCGGTTGCCTTGAGAGCCCTTGCTTGCCCTTGTCCGGCAATTCCTGGACCATGGCTTCGACGGCATGCGGTGCGACGTCGACGGCAACCTAGATATGACCCGGCACGGGGAGGGAACGGTGGTGAAGATGTCGCCATCCGGCGAGGTGCTCCGCGAGATCGACGTGCTCGGAACGAGCCCGTCGAATCTTTGTTTCGGTGGCCCGGACGGTTGCACCGTGTACGTGACCGAGGTGGAGAAACGCCGGTTGGTGTCTTTCCGCGTCGATCGCCCCGGATTGGAATGGGCGCGGTTGCGGTGAAACCGGTTGCACCACCTTTCTCGCCGGCTGCGGGTCCACCGATTGGGGGCGATGACTGGGGGTGGAACCACAGATTAGAGCCCATTTCCGCAGATTTATCCGTGGGAAGGAGAGAGGTATTGGTCATCGGAGGTCGGGGAGCCGCGACGATCGGATGCCCCGGAGTTCCTCGGATACGCACGCAAAGGAAAAGCAGAAGTTCCCGAATTCCGCATCGCCAAGGAGGCAATCCAAAAAGCAAAAATCTGTGACAATGGGCTTCAATCTGTGGCTAAAAACATTCGCCCTCCCCGGCATTGCCCTCGCTCCTTGTCGAAAGCGTTCACGCCTTGCCGGAAGCTCACTCGATGCCAGTGAGGAATTGGCGAGCCACAGATTGGAGCCCATTTTCGCAGATTTATCCATGGGAAGGAGAGGTGTTGGTCGTCGGGGGGCGGAGGCATCTCGACGATTTTCCGCCCCGGGGTTCCTCGGATACGCACGCAAAGGAAAAGCAGAAGTTCCCGAATTCCCCATCGCCAAGGAGGCGATCCAAAAAGCAAAAATCTGCGACAATGGGCTTCAATCTGTGGCTAAAAACATTCGCCCTCCTCGGCATTGCCCTCGCTCCCTGTCGAAAGCGTTGCCGCCTTCCCGGACGAAATGGAGGCCGTGTCCCGGTGCGCCCGGCCCGGTGTTGCCGCCCCAGTATTGCGTTGCGGGACCACGCCGGCCGGGGAAACTCGCGGCGCCCGCTCCAAGAACGCACGTGCCATGATCCGTCGAGTGCCATCCAGTCTTGCCGCAATCGTCCTGGTCCTCGCGACGATGGGGATCCGCGCCGAGAACCTCGCGCCGTTCTATCTCATCGAGACGTTCCAAAAGGACGGCGTGCTGCTGCACTTCGACACCCTCGCCGCGCACAAATACGAGCTCCAGGCGACGTCGGATCTCGCCGTGGCGGGAGCCAAGAGCGTCCGCTGGACCAACGTTTACACCGTGCCCGCGGTCCCGTTCGACAACCATTACGTCGTCCTCGATTCACGGACGAACGCGCCGTCGAAGTGGTACCGCATCGTCGTCACGCCGTGATCACCGCGCGAATCCTCCCGTGAGCCCGAACCGATTCCTCGTCCCGATCGTCGCCGGTCTCGCGTGGGTCGCGGCCGAGGCGCGCGCCTGCGAACTGTGCGCGATCTACCGCGCGGCGGACGCCCGGGGCGAGTACTCGTCCGGCTTCACCGCGAGCATTGCCGAGCAGTACATCCCGTACCGACGCGAGCAGTTCAACGGCGTCTCGTTCGACCGTCCGGCGGCCGACCGCGAGTATCTCGACCGTTCGATGACCCACGTCGTGCTCGGCTACAACGCGACGGAAACGATCGGGTTCGCCGCGAACCTGCCGATCGTCAGCCAGCATTACCATTTCACCGAGATTCCCGACGGGTTCCATCCGACGCTGGTGGACGGGCACGAGACCGGCGTGGGGGACCTCGCGTTGCTGGGACGCTGGCAGGTGCTCGACAAGTCGGACATGGATCGCGGGATCGTCCTGAATCTCCTGGGCGGCGTGAAGCTGCCGACGGGATCGACGGACGCGCTTGATCGACAGTCGTCGTCGATCGACCGGTACGAATCGGTGGTGGGACCGGGACACAACCACGACGCGCTGGGGCCGGTGTTGAGCGGGATCCACCTGCACGACCTCGCGATTGGGTCGGGATCGGTGGACGGCATCTTCGGCCTGGCGGGGACGTTGCGTTGGAAGCGGGCGTTCCTGAACCACCAGTGGCAGTACTACCTGCGGACCGAGGGCGCGGGACACTACAAGTTCGCGGACGAGTTCATCGGTTCGGGCGGGCCGGGCGCGTTCCTGTGGTTGAGCAAGAACGGCACGCTGAGCGTGCAGGCGAACGTGGTGTACGACACCCGGGGCGCGGACGAGTACCGCGGCAAGGCATCGATCCACACCGGTTTCACGGCGTGGTACGTGGGACCGCAGGTCGCGCTGACGTTGGGCGGTCATTTCTCCGCGGTGGCGAGCATCGACATCCCGGTCCGCGAGACGGGACGCGGATTCCAGAACGTGCCCGAGTACCGGCTCAACGCGTCGGTGAACTGGAAGTTCTAGCCGGATCCACTCCTTGAAACCGTGGGTGGCACCGGCCCGGTGCCACATCCTCGGCCAGCCCGCACGGCGCCACCGCGATCCTGCGTTGGCTCCGGTGACGGCAGGGCCGCCGTCACCCACGCATGCCGGGGCCAGGCCAGGCGAGGCGGAGCTTGGGTGGGTGGCACCGGCTCTGGTGCCACTTCCTCGGCGAGACTCGTCTCGGGTGACGGCGGGCCGCCGTCACCCACGCATGCCGGGGCTACGGGCCCGCAAGCAACCGCTCGATCCGCGCGATGACCGCGTCGGGATCTCCCTGCCAGTCCTTCGTCGGCACGAACGCCACGGTCCAACCGAACGCGCGCAGGATTCCCGGCTGGGTGTGGAAACGGTCGAGGATGTCCGGGTTTGAGTGGTGCGCGTCCGTATCGACCAGGATCCCGAGGCGGAAGGCGTCGTCACCGGTTGCCCGGACCGCGAGATCGCAGCGGAACCGCGATTGGCCGACGTTGGCCTCGACGACGTGCCCGCGCGCGCGCAACGCGGTGGCAATGGCCGCGACGACCGCGTCGTCGGGAGCGCCGGGCGCGAGGCCCTTGCGGGCGACCGGATTCAATCCCTCCAGCACCCGGCGCGCGCCGTCGGCGTCGCCGCGCGAGACGCAGCCCGCGTACTGGAGGAAACCGCGGAGCCGGTCCGCGCCGTCGTTGTGGAGGTTCGTGATGTCGGCCGGCCGGATCGACGCGACGATGGCCATGTGGTGGCGGGCGCGGGAGAAGATGACGTTGAGGCGTTTCTCGCCGCCGCGTTGGTTGACCGGCCCGAAGTTCATCAGCGTGCGGCCGCTTTCGTCGGGGCCATAGCACACGCTCATCACGATCACGTCCCGCTCGTCGCCCTGGACGTTCTCCAGGTTCTTGACGAACAGCCCGCAGAACTGGTCGTGGTCCTCGCGCGCGCGCTCGACCTCGAGCCGCGCGGAGAACTCGGGATCCTCCTCGGCGAGGCGTTCGAGCGCGCCCTCGATCTCGCCCTGCTGCGCTTCCGAGAACGCGACGATGCCGACGCTCAGGCCGGTTTCGCGCGCTAGGAGGCCGCGGACGAGGCGCGCGATGTACGACGCCTCGCCGGGATTGCGCCGGTCGACGTACGGCGACCGTTCCATGAAGTGATGGCTGATGCTCCGCGCGAGCAGGGCGTCCACGTTCGCGTCGCCGTCCGCCTCGCTTTTCACGACGATCTCGGGCCGGTTGCCCGCCGGGCAGCCGCGGTCGGGCACGGTGAAGAGATTGCCGGAATAGAACGCCGCGTTGGAAAAGCTGATCAACGCCTCGTGCCGGCTGCGGTAATGCCAGGCGAGAAGGGCCGACGGAAGATTCGCGCCGGCCTGCGCGAGGAAGCTGTCGGCCTCGAGCGAAATCGTGGTGCGCTCCCCGTCTTCCTCCACGAGAAGCCCGTCCTCGGCCTCCTTGGCCGACGCAAAGAACGTGGTCGGCGGCAACTGCATCTCGTCGCCGACCACGATGGTCTGGTGCGACCGGTAGGCCGCCGGCACCGCTTCCTCGGCGGGGATCTGGCTGGCCTCGTCGAAGATCACGACGTCGAAGAGCTCGGGGTCGAGCGGCAACGTGTCCGAGACGCTGAGCGGGCTCATGAGCCAGATCGGCTTGAGATCCTGCACGACGCGTCCGGTGTCGCCCGCGGCGAGGTCGCGGATGGATTTGAAGCGCATCGTTTTCCCGAACTCGTGCTCGAGGTCGCGTCGCCCGGCGGCGTACGACTTCTTGAACGCCTTCCCGGCGGCGTCGAGTTGCACGGCGGACTGCGAGGACACGCGGACGTTCGCGAGGAACCGGTTCCGGACCCCCGCGCGGAGGGCGCGGGCATTGAGCGCGAGCCACTCGGCGTGGAGCGTCGCGAGGCGTTCCATTCGGCGCGCGAGCGCGGGTCCGTCGACGCGCGCGAGGGCGCGGTCGGATCGGTAGGCGACGTTGACCGCGCGCCGCGCGATCGCTCCCTCGAAATCGCCGAGCGGCAACGGGACCTTGCGCAACGCACGGACGAAGGGTTCGGGAAGCGTCGAGAACTCGGCGAGGATCGGCGCGAGTTCCGCGAGCGTGCCCGCGTGTTCCCGCAGGCCCCCGAGGATTTCGGCAAGGGCCGGGAACGCCAATCCCTCGTGCTCGAACAGCAAGGAACCCAGCGTTGCGTCGAGCCGCGAGATGGGGCCGTGGACCGCGGCCAATGCCGCCACGCGTTCCGCGGACTTGTCGGGAATCGCGGGCTCGCGGACCAACGCCGCGACCGACGGATGCGCCAAACGCGGATCGGCGCGCAAACGTTCGGCCATCGCCCGCAGTTCCGCGGGATCATCCGTGTGCCACGCCTCGCGGGCGCGGGTGAGTGCGGCGTCGAACGCGGAGCGCGCGGCGTGGGACGCGGAGAGTTGGCCCACGATCTTCGTCCACGTCGGTTCCACGGCATGCCGGGTGAAGTCGTACCGGCCGTGCAGCACGCCGCGAAGACGCCAGAAGGACGGCCGAAAAAAGCGCAGCACGGAGTTCTCGAATCCGCGGGCCAAGGCCAACGCGGCGTCCGTGTCGTCGGGCCCGAGTGGATCGATCCACCCTTCGGCCTGACCGTTCGCCGCCGCGAAGTCCTTCCCCAACCGATCGAGCTCGGTGCCGAGTTTGTCGAACGCTTCCGCCGCCGGGCCTTCGTGAAGAACCGCGACCAATCCGCGTTCCGCCAGCGGCGACGCGTCCACGGCGAAGCCGGTCAAAGTCCGAACCTCGTCCAGCGTGTCGCGGAGTCCCGGCGCGAGACCCGAATTCCCGAGCGCGATCTCGACGGCATCAAGCGCCTCCTCCGCCTCGCCGAGTTTGCGGGTGAGGGTCTCGATCGGACGGTCGGAATCGACGACCGCCTGGCTCAGCCAGCGAAGCGGATGCTTCGCGAAGCAGGTGTCCTCGCGGAGATCCTCGAGCGCCGCGAGGAGGCGCAGGGCCACGTCCCCGTGCCGGAGCCAGAGCGCGTGGTCGGGCAGCAGTTCCTCCGTTTCCGGCGACGCCGCGGGCGCGCGGCCACCGATCGCGACCAAGCGATGGAGAAGGTCCCGGAACGGAATGCCGATCGTGGGGTCCGTCCGCGTCATCGCGTCGGCAAAGCGCCGGAGCGCGGCGAGCTCGGCCTCCATCGACGCCACCTTCGCCGCGCGTTCGGCCTCGACGCCGGCATCGGCCACCGCGTCGGCCTGCGCGAGGAACGCCTCGTAGGTCTGCTTGAGATTCAGGACGAAGGCCTTCTTGTCGGTCTGCGAGTCGTGGATGAGGCAGCAGAGTTCGTCGAGGCCCTGTTGGCGAAGGCGATGGAAGACGATGTCGATGGCGGCGCGCTTCTCGCACACGAAGAGCACGCGCTTCCCGCGCGCGACGTGATCCGCGATCAGGTTGGTGATGGTCTGCGATTTGCCGGTGCCTGGCGGGCCCTGGATGATGTAGCTCGCGCCGGTCCTCGCGCGCGCGATCGCGCCGGCCTGAGCGGCGTCGCACGGAATGACGGGATGTTGGTCGGCCAACGCGACCGGCGGCGGCTCGACGGCCGGGGGACGCGGCGAGAGCGAGAACACGGAGTCGAAGGCGCGGCTCGCGAGATCCGTCTCGATCAGGCGCGTGTAGTCGCGCACCAACGTCATCTTCCGGTAATTGAAATTCCCAAGGGTCAGGCTGCAGAGATCGAAGTCCCACGAGTACGGGTTCTTGTTGTCGTCCTCGCGGAGCGCATAGGTCGCGCGTTCGGTCTCGACGACGGCGTCGGCACCGGCCGCGGGACGCGCGCCCGGAGCGGGGTCCACCGCGTGGTGTTCGTTTGCGTCGGGCTGCGCGTCGACGGCACCGCGCAGCGGGAGCGGCGTCGGGCGAACGGTCTTCCGGAAAAGCTGGATGCCCAACGGCCTGAAATCCCCGCGGTCATAGCTGTGGTCGGGCGTCGGCGCGGGACGACCCGCGGCACGGCCCTCGACGCGCCGCCGGTGTTGGTCGAGGCGTTGGCGCGCGCGCTGGTGGACGAGGTCGAGCTGCGGCCGGTCGATCCGGTTGAGCGTCACGCCCGGTTCGGTGGCGTGGATGCGCGCCTGCAGGTCCGCATGGAATTGATCGAGCGGGGTTTCCTTCAGGTCGATCATCTCCGGAAGCTCGAGCCCGTAGAGTTCGTGGAGGTAGTGGCGCAACGCGGGGTTCACCTCGGCCTCGCTCGTGGTGGGATCGAGGACGTAGTGGTCGCGCACGCCTTTCTTGCGCGTGAGTTCGACGGGAAGGAGGAGCAGCGGCGAATGGATCCGTTCCTCCGGCGCTTCCCGGAGATTGTTCCAACGCAGGAAACAAAGCACGAGCCGGAGTTGCGCGAAGCCGTATTCCGCGCGGTCGCGCCGCGCCTCGGCGATGATCCGGTCGAGCGTTCCCGGGATGTACGACGCGTCCTCGAACCGAAGGTATTTCCCGAGCGACATCGGCGCGCCGCCGGTGATGGTCGCGGCGAGCTCGGGATGCCAGGTGAACAATTGCTCGGGCCGGATGTTGCGGTAATCGAGGACGAGCGGGACCGACGCGACGGTGAGGTTGAGGGTCTGCAGCGTCGCCTTGAAATGGATCAGGCGGTTGCGCCTCGAGATCTCGAAGAGCCGCTCGCGCAGGCGGGTCTGGATCATCCGCCGCTTGCCGCCCACCGGCGCGGACGCGAAGTCCTCGATGCGGTCGAACGCGAGGTCGGCCGGCGGGTCGCGGTGGTTCTCGAGCCGCGAGACCACTTCCGCGAGGTCCGGCGCGCGCCGGTGCCGGTTGGGTTCGGTGGCCTGGACGATGACCGACGCGATGACCGGATGCAGCCGGCGGTTCAACGCGAAGGGATTGGTCCGGTGCCGGACGAACCGCTCGAGGTCCGCGCGATCCGAGAGGTCGAGGCCGCACGCGAGGCTCGCGAGCAGGAGGCCGATCGAGAAAACGTCGGTCAACGGGTCGTGGTGCCCGACGGCGTGTTCCCATGAAACGTATCCGACCAGGAACACGGGCCGCGTGATCTCGGCGCCGGGCTCCGCGATGTCGAGGCTCGCCAGTTCGTGGAGGCCCGTCGACACGTCGGCCGTGTGACGGACCTCGGAGACGACGTCGATCGCGCGGCTCGCGGGCTGCTGGATTTTGTCGATCGCCGATGGGTTGGATTCGGGGGATCGCGCCTGGGCGGGGTCGAACGACAACGCGCCGTCGTCCCCGACGCGCACGTGCGCGAGGCCCTGCAACGGCGCGACGCGATTCCCCGCGTGCAGCGCGGCGACGGCGCGCGCGAGCGGCAACACGGACGCGAGGACGTCGTCGGTCTCGAAGCCGCCGCGATCGACGCCGCGTTCCAGGAATTCCAGGAACGGAACATGCGTGGGCCGGGGGTCAGGCACGGGGAACCTCCGTTTCCGCTTTTGCGAGCATTGCCCCTGCCTGTTCGCGGATGCGTTTCAGTTCGCGCTGCCGCAGTCCCAGTTGTTTCGCCGCGGCTTTCTCGAAGAGCGGCTGGATGCCGAGTCGCCGCGCGAGATCGGTCGTCGCCGCGACGCCGACGTCGTCGAGATCCGGATCGGCCGCCGCGAAGTCGAGCAGCACGTGCGCGAGGTAATCGCGCGTGCGCGGGTCTTCCGGGAGCGACGGTGGTTCGGCGGCGGCGTCCGGAAGCCGCGGTGGCCGGGATTCGAAATCGGGAAAGAACAGGCGCGCGTGCGCGAGCATCGAGGGCGTCCGGATCCATCGCGGGGCCATGAGCAGCTCGACGATTTCCAGCGTCTTCGCGGCGAGGTCTTCCTGCGCGAGCAGGTCGAGACTGTCGAACGACGGGCTTCCGCCGACGAGTCGCGCGACCTCCGGATCGGCATCGGGCCCGCGCTCGTGCCAGAGCGCGAGCGCATGCGCGCGGACGAAAGTCTCCGGATGGGATTGCTGTTCGGAATTGGGACTTCCCGCGGAGAGGATTTCCTCCGCCTGGCGGAGGTAGGCGGCACCGCTGACCTGCCGCAAGCCGGTGCCGACCTTGACGAGGCCGGCGACGACGGGTTCGGGATCGCCGGCGACGAGCAGCGCGCCGCGATCGGCGAAGATCTCCGTGTGGAGTCGGAACAGGCGCGCGGTCTGGAGGTGGCTGCCGCTCGCGCGCGGGTCCGCGGCGGATGCCTCGAGAAGGCGCGAGGCGACGTCGAAATCGCCGGCGTCCAGCGACAGGAACACGACGTGGGCAAGCTCATGCGCGATCACGGCGCGAAGTTCCGCCGGATCGAGGATCTCGAGGACCGGTCCCGAGAACACGATGTGCGCCTCGCCGGGGATCGATCGGATGGAGGCGTTGGGCCGCGGGTCGTCGTGCGCCTGGTACAGCGTCACGGGGAGATCGATTCCCAGCGCCGCCTTCGCGGAATCGACGGCGTCGTGGAGCGCGGCGTGCGATTCCCGGTCGAGGCGGTACGTGGCCTTGAGCAGCGCGGTGCGGAGGGAGGACGCGTGGTCCGCGCGGGCGCGGGCGGAACCGAACCAATCCCACAGCGGCTTCTCCCGCGACCGAAGGTAGTCGCGGACCCGCGTGTGGTACGCGGAGGGCCGTGGTGATTGTGTGTCGGGAACCATGCGGTCGACCCGGATAAAGGGTGCGGCGGATTCAAGGCAAACGCGTCGCGTCGGGCAAGGAGGCAGAAGAGGGAAAGGGCGTGTCGTGTGCCTCGCCCCCCGGAAGCAATTCGGTGTTTGGCAAACGATTCGAAATGAATGAGAAGGTCAATGTGTCCAGCGGAGGGTGTGTATATGACTTTGAAAAGTAGGTTCGCGATCCTTGTCGTCGGGATGATCTTTTCGTTGTCATTGCTCGGCGCAAGCCAGGTGTGGGTCAGTAACTACAACAATGTGGGCCCGAAAAAGGCGCCGTTTTACGACGACGACGGAACATTGCTTTCCGGAGACAAATACGTCGCGCAATTGTATGCGGGAGCGCGTTCCAACGAACTGTTTGCGGTTGGTCCAATGTTCCCTTTTCTCACGGGTTCAAACGCGGGCTTCTTTGCCGGAGGGGTTGTCCAGATCCCGCAGGGAATCGTTGATTACCCGTGCGGCCCGGCGTGGGTTCAAATCCGGGCGTGGGAGGTGGCGGGAGGAGGCACTTTCGAGGCGGCGGCCCTGACGCGGCATTGGACGGGGGTTTCGAGTCTCATGTACTTGGAGGCGACGGGTGGGTGCGCCGGTGGAGTGCCCACGCCAGCCGTCGGGCTAATTGGGATCACATTCCCGGGCGAACCCTTGATACTTCGGCAGCCCTTCGATCGGAGGACCTACAGTTCTTCTCCAATCCACGCCTCGGTGGTGCCTGCCGGGCTCGGGCCGTTCGCTTACCAATGGTTTTTCGGAGCCAGCGGGGATACGCGCGTTCCGATTCCCGGTGCGACCAATTATTCGGTGCTGGTCGATTCGATCGCGACCAACCAGTTGGTTTGGGTTCGGGTGATCTCCCCGTCCGGCACCGTCGATAGTGGCGCCGCGCGATGGGGCCTGAGCCCCGTGACGTTCGGTACACTGACGAGCTCGTTGGTCGATGGGCTGCCCCGGCTGACGATTTTGGGAAGCGCGGGGAACGTGGGAGAGGTGCAGCTTCAATTCTCCCCGGTTCTTAGCCCCGCGAAATGGGTTGCCATCACCAACCTTTGGCAGAGTAGCGTGCCTGCCACTTATTCGGAGCAAGAGGGTGCCGCTTTTGGCACCGGCTTTTATCGCCTGTCAGTTCCCTGATATCGCCGGCTGGAACCAAAATGCATTTTACAGAAGATAACGGAGGAAACGAAGGCGTCGTGATTCCGCCGGCTGAAGCGCCGAAACCGCTCGCCTGAAATGAATCCCCGGGAAGTCGGTAGCCACAGATTTCCAGGCAATGTCACAGATTTGAATCCGGTGATCCGAGCCCGAAGCGCAGAGGGAAGTGGAATTCAAATCCGTGAAATTGTGTTCCAATCTGTGGCTGAAATCCGTCCCTCGACGTCTTTGTTGGCGGGATTGGCGATGGTGATCCGTCGGGTGGATTATCCAGGGTTATCCACGGTGGGCCGTTCGGTGGTTGAAAGTTTTGATTGCCGACACCATTCCGGTGCCCGATCCACCCAACCACGGAAAACAGCGAGGAACCAGAAGGACTCACGCGAAGCCGCGAAGCCGCGAAGAGCAAGCCTTCGTTTCCTTCGTTGCCTTCTGTAAAATCCTGCGCGATCCATTGGAGCCTTTCCGTGCGCCGCAACTTTCGGTGGCAGCGGCGTCGGGCTCCGTTCCATAGTCGCCCGTCATGAATCTTTCCGTGGTCACCATGCTCTGGGTCTACGCCGCCATCGTGCTGGCGGGCGGTGTTATGGGTCTCGTGAAGGCCGGCAGCAAAGTCTCGCTGATCGCGTCGGTCGTGTCCGCCGCCTTGGTCGCACTCGCCGCGCTCGGCAAGCTGCCGCTCGTCGCGGCGCAGATCGTCATGGGCGTGCTGATCGTCGTCTTCATCTCGCGTTACGTGCGGACGAAGAAGCCGATGCCCGCGATCCCGATGATCGGACTTTCCGCGATCGCGCTGGCATTGACGTTCTACCTCGGGCGCGGTTGATCCCGTGGAACCCCGCCAACTTCCCATCTGGGAGCGGCACGCGGAGATCGTGTCCGCGTTGTCGACCGGGACCCGGCTCGTGCTGGTCGCGGCGACCGGATCCGGCAAGACCACTCAGGTCCCGCAGATGTTGCTCGACGCCGGGCTCGCGCCGCGGGGACGCATCGTCGTGTTGCAACCGCGCCGGGTCGCCGCCCGCACCGTCGCCACGCGCGTCGCATGGGAACGCCGCGGCCGCCTCGGCGACGAGGTCGGCTACCAGGTCCGTTTCGAGGACCGCATCGGCGACGCCACCCGCATCTGCTTCGTCACCGAGGGCATCTTGCTGCGATGGATGCAGGACGATCCCACGCTTTCCGGGATCGACGTCCTGATCTTCGACGAATTCCACGAGCGCAACCTGCTGAGCGACGTCGCGCTCGCGCTCGCGCGGGAATTGCAGCGGACGCGTCGTCCCGAACTCAGGTTGGTCGTGATGTCCGCGACGCTCGAGGCCGAGCCGGTCGCGCGCTATCTCGGCAATGATTCCGGTCCCGCGCCGATCATCGTGTCGGAAGGCCGGGCGTATCCGGTCGAGATTCGTTACGCCGAGTACGACGACAGCCGCGAACCCTCGGAACAGGCGGCCGGCGCGGTGGAGCGAATCGCGGCCAGCGGATGGGACGGCGACGTGCTGGTGTTCATGCCGGGCATGGGCGAGATCAACGCGACCATGAACGCGCTGCGCGCATCGCGCTTCGACGCGCCGGTCACGATAATCCCGTTGCACGGCGATCTTTCGCCCGAGGACCAGGACCGCGCGTTCCAGCCGAGCGAACGCCGGAAGATCGTCGTGAGCACCAACGTCGCCGAGACGAGCGTGACCATCGATGGCATCCGGCACGTGGTGGATTCGGGATTGGCGCGGGTGGCACGGTACGACGCGGAACGCGGCATCCAGACGTTGTTGGTCGAGGAAATCAGCCGGGCTTCGTCCGACCAACGCGCGGGCCGCGCGGGTCGCACGGCGCCGGGAACCTGCTGGCGATTGTGGACCGAGAGCGGGCACCTGAACCGTCCGGCGCGGAACACGCCGGAGATCCAGCGCGCGGACTTGGCGGAAGTCGTGTTGCTGCTGCATTCGCTGGGCATCCGCAAGGCGGTGGAATTCGGATGGCTCGACCGACCGGATCCCGGCGCGGTGGAACGCGCGGAACGGTTGCTGACGACGCTGGGCGCGTTGACGCCGGATTCCGGCGACGGCGGTCATGACCTCACCGCGGTAGGCCGGCAGATGCTGCGGTTGCCGATGCACCCGCGGTACGCGCGGATGCTGGTGGAAGCGTCGCGCCGCCGGTGCGTTCCCGCGGCCGCGTTGTGCGCGTCGTTGGTCAGCGGCCGCGACCTCATGGTGCGGATCGGTCGCGACGACCATCACATGAAGGAGACGCGGGAAGTTTTCGAGGGCAGCGGCGCGAGCGATTTCCACACGTTGATGCGGGCGTTCCAGCACGCGAAGAACATGGGGTTCTCGGTGGACGCCTGCCGCCGCGCGGGGATCCACGGCCAGACGGCG
>JANYDN010000193.1 GCA_025363585.1 Verrucomicrobiota bacterium
AATCGTGGCCGCCGTGGTGTCGCGGCGGATCCCGGGCGGCGGCCTTGTTCGGGGTCGTGGAAGTTGGAACCACGAAATACACGAAACACACGAAAAGGTGAGGAAATGAATTCCGGGATGCGGTGGTGGGAGCATTCCAGCTTTTCGTGCATTTCGTGTATTTCGTGGTCATATAATTTCGGCCTGTTGTTCGTGGTCGATGCCGTCGAACCGACGAGTCGTGGTCGCCGATGTGACACGGCGGGTCCGAGGCGTCGTCGTTGTTCAGGGTCGTGGAATTTGGAACCACGAAACACACGAAATACACGAAAAGTTAAGGCAATGAATTCCGGGATGCGGTGGTGAGACCGGTTCCGGATGTTCGTGTATTTCGTGTGTTTCGTGGTTATATAATTTCAGCCTGTTGTTCGTGGTCGATGCCGTCGAGCCAGCGATTTGTGGCCGCCGTGGTGACACGGTGGACCCGAGGCACGGGGAATTCTGCGAAATCCGCACACCTGTGATTGCGGCCGCAGGGCGTGGCGTGGCGCGGGAAGGGTGGCGTGGTTGACTCTTGGTTGGGCGCGGGCGGGGACGCCCGCGATTTGTGCAGCCGGGACGGCCGCCCTACGGCAGCGCGAAGGCCACGTAGCTGTCGCCGCTCTTGGTGCCGATTTTCCCGCCGCCGCAGGCGATCACCACGTACTGGCGGTTGCCAACCTTGTAGCTGGCCGGCGTGGCGTAGCCCGCGGCGGGCAACGGCGTTTTCAACAGCTCGCGTCCGGTCTTGCGGTCGAAGGCGCGGAACTGCTCGTCGCGCGACGCCGCGATGAACACGAGCCCGCCGGCGGTGACGACGGGGCCGCCATAGTTTTCCGTTCCGGTCGGGGGGACGCCCTTCGCGGCCAATGCCGGGAATTCGCCCAACGGCACGCGCCAGCGGTACTCGCCCGTGTTGAGGTCGATCGCGTTGAGCGTGCCCCACGGCGGCTTGATCGCGGGATAGCCATTGGTGTCGATCCAACGATTATACCCGGTCATGCTATAAGGTATCGTGCCAAGCACGTCGGCGGCGCCGGGCTCTTCCTTGTGGGCGGCATCGTTGGTCGGCGGGGTTTCCGTGCCCAGGAGGTGGTTGGCAACGGCTTCCTTCTGCGCGGCGTTCAGGAACGCGAACGAAGGCATCACGTTTTTGCCGCGCTCCAGCACAGCGAGGATATCGTCCTTCTTGAGGCGTTTGGAAACATCCACCAACGAGGGAACATTCCCGGCCGCGTTGCCCTTCTTGTCGGGTCCATGGCAGGCGGCGCAGATCTGGGTATAGATCGCCTCGCCGCCCGCCGACGGTCCTCCCGCGCGTCCCTTGGTCTCGACCATGGCAAGGATCCACGCCATCTCGTTGGCGTTCACATAGAGGATGCCGTCCGGATCGGCGGCCGCACCGCCCCACTCGGCTCCGCCGTCGAAGCCCGGGAATATAAGGGTGCCCTCGCGCGAGGGCGGGAGGAACGGGGTGTGTGGGCGGATGCGCGAGAAGCGCTCGAGTGCGGCCCGGTGCGACTCCGGCGTGAGGTCGGTGAGCTCGCGGTGGGTGATGAGTTGCCGCGCGAACGGCTCGGGCTTCTCGGGCAGGGGTTGGGTCGGCCAAGCGGACTCGCCCTGCAGGTCGGACGACGGCACGGGGACCTCGTGGATCGGGAACAACGGCTCCCCAGTGTCGCGGTTGAACACGAACACGTGCCCGGACTTCGTCACCTGCGCGACGGCGTCGGTCTTTTTCCCGCGGTGCACGACGGATATAAGATTGGGCGGGGCGGGAAGGTCGCGATCCCAGAGATCATGGTGGACGAACTGATAGTGCCACTTGCGTTGGCCCGTGGCGGCATCGAGCGCGACCAGGCAATCGGCGAACAGGTTTTGGCCGATTCGATCGCCACCCCAGAAATCGAAGGACGGCGAGCCCGTCGGGCAAAACACGATGCCGCGTTTCTCGTCGACCGAGAACCCGGCCCAGACGTTGGCGCCGCCGACGTGTTTCCAGGCATCGGGCGGCCATGTCTCATAGCCGAACTCGCCGGGATGCGGGATGGTGTTGAATCGCCACACCAGCGCGCCGGTGCGGACATTATACGCGCGGATGTGGCCGGGCGCGGCCGGTGCCGGTCCCTCGCCGAGGCGCGTGCCGAGAATGATCAGGTCGCGATAGACGATGCCCGGCGTGTTGGCCTGGATGGCGAGTCCGCGGACGTCTCGACCGAGACCTTGCTCGAGATCGACGGAACCCTCCTTGCCGAACGAAGCGATGCGGCGGCCGGTCGTGGCATCGAGCGCGTGGAGGTAATGGTGGTTCCCGTATAATATCCGTTTCTCCGTGCCGTCGGTCCAATAGGCGAGCCCGCGGTTGACGCCGCTTTTCGCGATGCCGGGTTGGGACGCGGGATCGAAGCGCCACAACTCGCGGCCGGTGGCGGCATCCAGGGCGAAGGCGCGCTGGTCGGGCGACGTGCCATACAGGACCTCGCCGATGACCAATGGATTGCATTGGATCTGCGAGCGGTTCTGGGGATCGGCGCCGCCGGCGTGGTAGGTCCATGCGACTTTCAGGCGCGAGACGTTGGACGGGGTGATTTGGCGGAGCGGCGAATAGTGACTGGCGGCGGCGTCGCCGAGATAGGACGGCCAGTCGGCGTCGGCGGCACGGGTGCCTTGGGGTGCGAGGGCAACGGCGACGGCGAAGGCAAGGGTCGGGAGGAAACTGCGGGCGGGCATGCGCGCGGATCATGGCGAGCCGTGGCGCGGGCGTCCACGCTGGCGGAGGTCGTGGGCGTCGACCGGAGTAGGCGGGAGATTGTTGGCGCAGGCGGGACGCCCGCGAATACACGTAGGCGAGACGCCCGCGCTACATGGGCGTGGGTGGGTGGCGGCGGCCCGCCGCCACGGGGTGCAAGAAAGGCGTTGGAGAGCGGGGCGGGGAGTGGCACCGGGCCGGTGCCACCCACGGCGTGTCGCATGGCGGCGTGCGGGCGGGGACGCCCGCAATTGTGCAGCCGGGGACGGCCGCCCTACGCGCGGACGCTAATAATTGTTGAGGCGCGGGCGGGGACGGGTGCCGCGGAGGCGGCCCTCGAGTTCGCCCGTTGTCTGGGCGTGCCGACCCGCGATCCACACCTTTAGCGGCATGTTGTCGATCTCGACGGCGTCCGGAAATCCGCCCGGATGGTAACGCTCGCGCGCGAACTCCGCATCGTGCCGCGGTATGCTCGTGTCGCCGTCGTCCGGCTTGCGCGTCTGGAGGATCGTGCGCTCGAAGTCCTCCCGCGCGCGGCGCGTCTCGGACATCACGATGGGTTTGGTCACCGCGGCGATGCGGTCGATGCTGGCGTTCAATTGGGCGGGAACGAAGACATTGGCCAGCAACCACGCGCATTGCTCGCGGTAGATCGGGCCGAAGGTCGGGTCGACGACGAATCGCTCCACGAGGCGGTTGGGATCGGCATTCGGACGCAGGATGCTGGTACGCATCTGGTCGCGGGACGGTCCGGAAACCGGGTGAACGCCGAAGGATTCGTTGAGATCCCAGGGGACGAACGTGGCCTTGTGGGTGTCGGGATGGACCTCGAGGAAATAGTTATGTCCGTTGCCGATGAAGGAATCGACGTTGGCGAGGATGCCATTGAGCGCGACGAACCGGGCGAAGGCTTTCGGGTCGAGGTAGTCGGGAAGTCGGCGCGAGAAGGTCTCGGGGTCGGCGTGCTGGATGAAGCGGACGAAGGCGATGAAGCGGCTGGCTTCCTCGGGCGTGGGCTCGGACTTGGGATGGTAGCGTTCGGTATAATTGTCCCAGTCGTCGCCGAGATAGCCGAGGCCCCTCATTTGCTCGGGCTTGAGCAACATCCCTTTCTTGGTGCCAAACTCGCGCTTCAGGAATTCGCCGCCGACGTTCTCGACCATGGTATAAAGGCCGAGGTTCTGTTTCTCGAGCTTCCCGGGAATGGTCAGGTAGACGCGGGCGAAGGCGGTGTGGGGCGCCGGAATGCCGGCCTTGCGGAACAGATCGTAGGCGAGCGCCTCGCGCATCTGGGTCGCGTCGTTGACATTGTTGTTGAGGTTGACCTCGCCGACGCCCTCGAACTTCCGGCCGTCGACATCGCGGTCGAAGTCGAGTTTGAAGGGCCGCTTGAAAGCGCTGGGCGCGCGCACGAACGAACTGACGCCCTTGAAGCGGATGGAGACGTTGGTGAGGACCTGGCCGTTGGCCTCGACCGTGCAGTGGGCCCAGGGATACCGGGAATTCCCGTCGTCGGACGCGGCCTGACGCGGGGCGGTACGGGGGCGCGGTGCGTCGGGTTGGCCGCCAAAAACGCCGCGGACGATGCCTTCCAGAATTCCCTCCGACTGTTGTTGGCCACCGCCATTGTTGAAGCGCATGCCCATGTTGGGACCGCCACGGGAGCCCATCGTCTGCCAGTCGGACGGGGAGACCACGAGGTGGAGGGTCCAGACGTTGGTGAGTCCGAAGAGGCTTGGGACTGGCGCGGGCTTTTTCTCGGCGTTGGCGACCGCGGGCGCGACGCGGATCGGTGCCGGGGCGTTCGAGCGCGGATCGGCGGCGAGGGAGCGCGCGGACAACGCCGCGACGACGGCGAGAAGCCAGAGAAGGGGGAGGGATGCGCGCGGGTTCATGGGACGCGAGGGCGTTAGAAGGGAAGCAGACCACGAAAGTTCCGTGTCGGGCAAGGGGCCTGCGGGGGCAGTTTCAAGTTTCAAGATTCAAGTTGGAAGTCCGTATGTCGCCGCACCAGACGGGTTTCAAGCCAACGAGAAGACCCCGAGAATGGCTTTAAGGTTGCGAAAGATTTCACCGCGAAGCGGGTCGTGTCCTTCCCCACGCTGCCCTTGAAACCCGAAACCCCACCCGCGAGTCTCCGCGCCCGGCTTTGGTCGGCGGCGAACATGAACACGAAGGAACTGATCCGGCTGGGCGTGCCGCCCGGCGATGCCACGCGGCGCGGCGTCGATTTCATCGCGCGGTACGTGCTGAAGGGGCTCGATCGCTCGCGGCTCACGGCGGAGATCGAGGCGATCGTGGCCCATCCCGCCGCGTTCAAGGGCGACGCGTTGCGCGGGGACTTCGCCGAGGCGCTGGCGCGGTGCGGTCGCGCGATCCGGCCGGCGGGCGCGGCGTGGAAACAATGGGGCGACGGTTTCGAACCCGAGGCGGTCAACCAGATGGGCCGCGCCTGCCAGCTTCCGGTGTCGGTCGCGGGCGCGCTGATGCCGGACGCGCACGTGGGGTACGGGTTGCCGATCGGCGGCGTGCTGGCGACCGACAACGCGGTGATCCCGTACGCGGTGGGGGTGGACATCGCGTGCCGGATGAAGCTGACGGTGCTGGACCTGCCGGTGCGCGACCTGGCGCGGAAACGCGAGGCGCTCGAACGGGCGATCGAGGCGGAAACGCGGTTCGGCGTCGGCGCCTCGTTCCGTGATCGACGCGGGCACGCGGTGATGGACGCGGATTGGACGGCGAGCCCGGTCACCGCGAAAAACCGCGACCGCGCGTGGTCGCAATTGGGCACGAGCGGGAGCGGGAACCACTTCGTGGAGTTCGGGGTTTTCACGAACGAGATCGCTGTCGGCGGATTGCCGGCCGGCGAGTATGTCGCGTTGCTCAGCCACAGCGGCAGCCGCGGCACCGGCGCCTCGGTTTGCCAACATTACAGCGAGATCGCCATGAACTCGCGGCGCGAACTCCCGCCGGAACACCGCCATCTGGCGTGGCTCGCGCTCGATTCCGCGGAGGGCCGGGAATATTGGGCCGCCATGGAACTGATGGGACTCTACGCGGCGGCGAACCACGAGTTGATCCACCGACACATCGCGCGCCATCTCGGTCTCGAGACGTTGCTCGACGTCGAGAACCACCACAACTTCGCGTGGCGCGAGCGACACGTCGTCGACGGCGTCGAGCGCGACGTCGTGGTGCATCGCAAGGGCGCGACGCCGGCGGGCGAGGGCGTTCTCGGGATCATTCCCGGTTCCATGGCGACGCCCGGTTTCCTCGTGCGGGGGAAAGGCGAGCCGACGTCATTGAGATCCGCGTCGCACGGCGCGGGCCGGACCATGAGCCGGAAGCGGGCGCTCGAATCCTTCGAGTGGGAGAAGGTGAACCGCCTGCTGAAGGAGCGCGGCGTGCGGTTGATCTCTGCGGGGTTGGACGAGGTGCCGGGCGTGTACAAGGACATCCACCAAGTCATGGCCGCGCAGGCGGATCTGGTGGAGACGCTGGGACGGTTCGATCCGAAACTGGTGAAGATGGCCCCGGCGGGCGAGCGCGCCGAGGATTGACCGTGATGCCCGTCCGGCATGACGCTGATAGCGAGCCGGTATTTCCGCAATCCAACCCCCGGGATTACCAAGGCATCCAATGACCAACCTGCAGCTCGCCGTTCAGTTTTTCTTCCAGATCGCGGTGATCCTCGGTTTCTGCCAGATCGTCGGTCTCGTCGCGAAACGGATGGGACAACCGCAGGTCGTCGCGGAGATGATCGCCGGCGTGTTGCTCGGGCCGTCGTTGCTCGGGTTGTTCTGGCCCAATGCCAGCGCGGGTTTGTTCCCGAAGGATTCGATGAAGGTCCTGTTCCCGGCGTCCCAGCTGGGATTGGCGACGTACATGTTCGTGGTCGGCCTGGAATTCCGCGTGGACATCGTCCAGAAGCGGTTGCGATCCGCGGTCGCAGTATCGGTGGCGGGAATGGTCGTCCCGTTCGCGCTCGGCGGTTTGCTCGGGTGGTTGTTCCACGCCAAGACGTCGATGTTCCCGCCGAAGACCTCGCTGACGGAGGCGGTGATCTTCCTCGGGGCGTCCATGTGCATCACGGCGTTCCCGATGCTGGCCCGGATCATCCAGTTCAAGAAGCTGTCGGGAACCACGATGGGAACGGTCGCGCTGGGGGCGGGGGCGATCGACGACGCGGCGGCGTGGTGTCTCCTCGCGGTGGTGCTCGCGAGTTTCGACGGCGACTACCGGCACGCCGTGGTGAACATCGGCGGCGGCATTGCCTACGTGGCGACGGTTTTCCTCGTGGTGCGTCCGTTGATGGCGCGCTGGGGACGCGCCGTGGACCGCGCGGGCACGCTGTCGGAGAGCGGCCTGGTGGTCTGCCTGATGGTGATGGCGCTCGGCGCGTGGATCACCGACGGCATCGGGTTGCACGCGGTGTTCGGGGCGTTCGTGATGGGCGCGGCGATGCCGAGGGGCGTGGTGACGCGCGACCTGCAGGCGCGGATCGAGCCGTTGACGGTGGCGTTGTTGCTCCCGCTGTTTTTCACGTACTCCGGCCTCAACACGCAGATCGGGTTGCTCGACACGGCGAAGTCCTGGGGATTCGCGGGCGTGGTGTTGCTGGCGGCCGTGGGCGGGAAGGGGATCGCCTGTTGGCTGGCGGCCCGCGCGACCGGACTCGACAACCGGCAGGCCCTGGGGATCGGGACGCTCATGAACGCGCGCGGATTGATGGAACTGATCATCATCAACGTCGGGCTCCAGCGCGGGATCATTTCGCCGACGCTGTTCGCGACGCTGGTGATCATGGCGGTGGTGACGACCCTGATGGCGTCGCCGATCTTCGAATGGCTGGTTGGAAAGCACCGACCCTCCGAGGAACCGGAAACACCCGTGGTCAACAGCCTCGCGCCGACCGCCGGGACCTGACGATCGGTTGCCGTTGTCCGGTTGGCGGACGGCAACGACTGGGAAATGGTTTTGATGGGGCGGTTGGCGCCCGAACAGTGAGGCGCGGACGACGACGGGACGCCGCCGCCTGCCGTTCAACGTTTCCGGGCGGCGAATAGTTTGTCCGCCCATTCGATGAAGTATTTCATGTTGGAACGGTCCTCGTGGCCGCCGTCGTGCTGGCGCCAGGCGAGCTCGCCGTCGAGCAGTCCGGTGCCGACCGGCGGCATTTTCGCGACGCGATAATCTTCCTTCTCGCCGATGTCGCGCGCGCCGAGCAACCGGAACACGGGGCCGGCCGCGACCGTCGCCATGTAACTTCCCTGTTGGTCGAGCCAGTTGGCGTCGCCGCGCGCCGGTATGCCGTAGCTAATGAAGGTCGGGCGCGGCGCGCACAGGGCGATCAATTCGTGGGCATCGACGGGAAGGTTGTTCGCGTTGCGGCTGCCAAACGACGATTCGGCCGCGCCGTACCTGATGAAATTGCCCGCCATCCAATGGTACTCGCTGGAACCCGTCAGGCTCTCGACCGCCTCGCCAAAGTCGCGCCGGTGCAATTTTGCGCCGCCTTCGCCCGAGGAACCGACCAACACGGCGGCGAAGCGCGGTTCGAAGGCCATCGCGACCAACGCGGCCTTGCCGAAACGCGACACGCCCTCGATGCCGACGCGTTTCGCGTCCACCGCGGGATCAGTCTCGAGATAGTCCAGTCCGCGCGAGGCACCCCACGCCCACGCCCGAAGCGAACCCCAGTCGTCCGGCTTGCGCGGTTGGCCTTTGTTGACGAGCCCGATGATCCCGTGGACGAGGCCCGCGCCGTTGTCGGCCTGGATGCTGCCGGGATTGATCGTCGCGTAACCCCAGCCTGCGGCGAGGAGTTGCTCGGTCGAAGGCGGGTCCTTGAACGGGCCGCCGAATTCGGGCGGGCGATCCGTCCGCACCGGGGCGTCGAGGCTACGCGGCATGCCGCTGCCACCGAAGCCACCGAACATCATCAACACGGGGACGGGGCCCTTGGCGTCCGCGGGCGTCACGACGGTCATGCGTATCTTCACCGTGATTTCCGGACACGCTGTGTTGTCCACCTGGCCGATCACTTGTCGGCCGTTCGCGAGGAGCTTGCCGACGAGTCCGTTCGGGACGTTGGACACGACGGTCCACGTGACCTTGGGAACGTCCTTGGGCACGCGTCCGATGACCTCGCGTTCGAAATCCCCGACGATTTCCGGGCGGCGTTCGTTCCACCAGGCGTCGGCCGTCGTGATCTTTCGTCCGCCTTTCGAGAGAAGCGGGTCGGGCAAATCGGGAAACGGATTCGCTTTTGCGGGATCGTAATTGGCGGAGTTGGTGGCGGCGGGGTTGCCGCTGGGTCCGGGCCGGAGGCGGGTGATGCCGAGCTGCGACATCATGTTTTTGTGGTCCAGCGCGGTGGTCCAATTCGTTGAAAGTCCGGGCGCCGGCTCGGCGGCGAAGAGGTGCGTCGACCCGAAGACCAACACGATCATGGACAGGATCCGACGCGGGGCAGGCGGACGGGGAGTCATGGGTGGGATCGTACGCGATCGAGACACCGAGACAAGGTTGTGGGCGATGGACACCATTCCTGAAGGGAAGCAGCCGGGGTTTTGGGGACAGGATTAACGGGATGAACAGGATTGGAGGGCGGGAGTGGCTGAGGAATGTTCGCGTTCGGACCATCCCGTGAAGGCTGTCGAACCGCTCCTGCGGGCGACACGATTCTTGACGGGAAGCAGCCGGGGGTTGTTGGACAGGATTTACACGATGAACAGGATGGGTCAGCCGTTTCGCCCGGTTCTGCCTACCCACGCCTCAATCCCGTAAATCCTGTCAATCCTGTCAAAAAAGTCCGGCCCGCTTCCTCTGCCGCACCGATCCCGTCTCCTGCCGAAGATCACAAAACGACGTTGGATTCGCGGCGTCGGACGTCGCACAGTTCAAGAAGTTCCACGTGAAAGCCGACATGAAATCCGTTCGGAGATGGGCGTGCGTCGCGCTGGGCGCGGTCGGGGCCGCGATCCAGGCGTCGGCGGCGCCGAAGGTCGATTTCAACCGCGATGTCCGGCCGCTGCTTTCCGACAATTGCTTCGCGTGCCACGGCAACGACACGAACAAGATCAAGGGCGGTTTCCGTCTCGACGTCCGCGAATCCGCCGTCGGCGCCGCCAAGTCCGGCAAACACGCGATCGTCGCCGGCAAACCCGCCGAGAGCGAGTTGGTGCGACGCATCCTGACGTCGGATGCCGACGACCTGATGCCGCCGGGCGAATCCCACAAGACGCTCACGCCGGCGCAGAAGGATCTTCTCCAGCGATGGATCGCCGAGGGCGCGGAATACCGCGGCCACTGGGCGTACCAACCCCCGGTGCGTCCTGCGGTTCCCGCGGGTGCGTCCGGCATCGACCCTCTCGTGCGCGCGCGGCTCGCCTCGCTGGGCTTGCAGCCGTCGGCGGAGGCGGATCGAAGGACTTTGGCGCGGCGGCTCGCGATCGACCTGACCGGATTGCCCGCGACGCCGGAAGAAGTGGACGCGTTCGAGCGCGATGCCACGCCGGACGCGTATGAACGGATGGTGGACCGGTTGTTGGCGTCGCCGCATTACGGCGAGCGTATGGCGCAGGGTTGGCTGGACGTGGTGCGGTTCGCCGACACGATCGGTTACCACTCCGACAATCCGCGGAACATCTGGCCGTACCGCGACTACGTGATCCGGTCGTTCAATTCGAACAAGCCCTTCGACCGGTTCACGCGCGAGCAATTGGCGGGCGACCTTTTGCCGGACGCCGGGATCGAGTCGCGCGTGGGTTCGGCGTTCAACCGCCTTTTGTTGACGACGGAGGAAGGCGGCGCGCAGGCGAAGGACTACGAGTCGCGTTACCTCACCGACCGCGTCCGCGCGGTGGGAACGGTGTGGCTCGGTCAGACGATCGGTTGCGCGCAATGCCACGACCACAAGTTCGACCCGATCGCGTCGCGCGATTTCTACGCGATGGGCGCGTTCTTCGCGGACGTCGAGGAGGCGATCATCGGGCGCCGCGAGGACGGGATGCTGGTGACGGACGACGCGCAGGCGGCGGAATTGCGTCGCCGAAGGGACGAGGCATCGCGGTTGCAGTCGGAGTATGACGGCGCGCATCCGGAATTGGCGGGCGCATTCGAGCGGTGGCAGGGGGAGCAGGAGGCCGCCATCAAGGGCGACAACCGCTGGAAGCGCATGACCCCTGCGGGCGCGACGGCGCGCAGCGGGATCGCGCTGAAGACGAAGGACGACCAGTCGGTGTTGGCAACGGGCAAGAATCCGGACACGGATTCGTACACGGTGCGCCTGACGAACGCGCCGGCGGGCGTGGTGGGCGTTCGCATCGAGGCGTTGCCGGACGATTCGTTGCCGGCGAAGGGACCGGGCCGGGCGCCCAACGGGAACTTCGTGTTGAGCGAGGTCGTGGCGCGCGTGGCGAAGGAGGGCGGCGAGCCGCGGAAGCTCGCGTGGAGTTCCGCGCTGGCAACCTTCGAGCAAACGATCCTCGCGGATGGCAACCCGTACCACGCGTGGAACGCGGCATCGGCGATCGACGGCGACGCGAAGGGGCCGGGGCCCGGTTGGGCCGTGTTGCCGGAGATCGGCAAGCCGCAGCAATTGCTGCTGGGCCTCGCGGAGCCATTGACGCTGTCGGCGGGCGAGACGCTGGAGATCGAGTTGCAGCAACTGCACGGAGACGGCGGGCACAATCTCGGCCGGTTCCGGTTGTCGGTGGCGACCGATCCCGAGGCGGTGCGTTCGCGGACGGCATTGCCGCCGGCGAAAGAGATCGTCGAGTTGCTGGCGGTGCCGGCCTTGGCGCGGGACGCGGAGCACGCGCGCAAGTTTCTCGCCACATTCAAAACAGTGGCGCCTCAACTGGCGGACCTGCGGAAGCGGTTGGGCGACGCCAGCAAGTCGCGGAACGATTTCGAAGCCACGCTCCCGCGGTGCCTGGTGACCGAGCGGAACAAGGAGCCGCGGGTCGTGCGGGTGTTGCCGCGCGGCAACTGGATGGTGGAAACGGGCGACGTGGTGGAACCGGCGCTGCCCGTCTTCCTCGCGGGCAAGAAGCCCGAGGGAAAACACCTGGGTCGTCTTGATCTCGCGGATTGGATCGTCTCCCGCGACAACCCGCTGACGGCGCGCGTCGTCGCGAACCGCGTGTGGCGGCAATTCTTCGGCGCCGGATTGTCGCGCGTCTCCGACGATCTCGGCGCGCAGGGCGAACCACCGTCGAACCCGGAGTTGCTCGATTGGCTGGCGTGCGAGTTCCGCGATTCCGGTTGGGACACGAAACACCTGGTGCGGACGATCGTCACGAGCCGGACGTACCGGCAGACGTCGGTGGCGTCGCGGGAAGCGCTCGCGCGCGATCCGTACAACCGCGAGTTGGCGCGGCAGGGACGGTGGCGTCTGGACGCCGAGTTGGTGCGCGACCAGGCGCTGGCGGTGGCGGGATTGCTGGTGCCGGTCGTGGGCGGGCCGAGCGTGAAGCCGTACCAACCGGACGGTTACTGGGAGAACCTGAATTTCCCGCAGCGCGGCTACGACGCCGGCAACGGCGCCGACCAGTACCGGCGCGGGTTGTACACGTGGTGGCAGCGTTCGTTCGTGCACCCGAGCATGCTGGCGTTCGACGCGCCGACCCGGGAGGAATGCGTCGCGGACCGCGGGCGCTCGAACATTCCGCAGCAGGCGCTGGTGCTCCTGAACGACCCGACCTACGTGGAGGCCGCGCGGGCTTTCGCGACGCGCGTCCTGCGCGAGGGTCCGGGCGACGCGGACGGGCGCATCGCGTGGGCGTGGCGGCGGGCGTTGTCGCGGTCGCCGTCGGCCGAGGAAATCGCGGCGCTGCGGGCGTTGCTCGACAAGCACCTCGCGCAATTCCGCGCGGACCGCGAGGCCGCCGCGGGCTACGTGAAGACCGGCCGCGCGCCGGTGCCCGCGGGGCTAGACGCCGCGGAACTCGCCGCGTGGACCGACATCGCGCGGGCATTGCTCAACCTCCACGAAACCATCACCCGCTCCTGAACATGGACCTCCCCTCGGAAATCCGCCGGTACCAGGCCCAGCGTCAAACCCGCCGCCTCTTCCTCGGCCGCGCGTCGCAGGGAATCGGCGCGCTGGCGTTGGCGTCGTTGATCGAGCCGTCGATCCTCCGCGCGGCGGACGCGTCCGCTGGGGACGCGTGGAAGGGCGTGGTGAAACCACTGCATTTCCCGCGGAAGGCGAAGCGCGTGATCTGGCTGACGATGGCGGGAGGGCCGTCGCATCTGGAGACGTTCGACCCAAAGCCGAAGCTGGGGGAAATGCATGGCCAGCCGATGCCGGAGTCGTTCACCAAGGGCAAACAGATCGCCCAGTTGCAGGGCCAGAAACTCCAGTGCTTCGGGCCCCAATTCAAATTCAAGCGCTTCGCGAAATCATCCGCCGAGATCTGCGAGATCTTCCCGCACATCGGGTCGATGCTCGACGAGATCTGCCTCGTGCGGTCGATGACGACGGAGGCGATCAACCACGATCCGGCGCACATGTTCATGAACACCGGCTCGCAGATCGCGGGCCGGCCGAGCATGGGCGCGTGGACGGTGTACGGGTTG
Source organism: Verrucomicrobiota bacterium (assembly GCA_025363585.1). Taxonomy (GTDB): domain Bacteria; phylum Verrucomicrobiota; class Verrucomicrobiia; order Limisphaerales; family UBA9464; genus UBA6176. Next base: position 13,355 of record JANYDN010000193.1, read on the forward strand.
GGATCGGACGCGGCGGACCTGCCGGGATTCGTGGTGCTGACGTCGCTGGGACGTGGCGGCCAAAACCAACCGATCGCGGCGCGCCAATGGGCCTCCGGTTTTCTGCCGAGCCGTTTCCAGGGCGTGGCGCTGCGGGGCAAGGGCGACCCGGTGATGTACCTGGGTTCGCCGGCGGGCACGACGCGCGAGCGACAGAAGGACGTGGTGGACGCGGTGAACGCGTTGAACGCGCGGCGCGACGCGGTGGTGGACGATCCGGAGATCGCGACGCGGATCGCGCAGTACGAGATGGCGTTCCGGATGCAGGCGAGCGTGCCGGAGTTGATGGACGTATCGGACGAACCGGCATCGATCCTCGGGCTGTACGGTTGCAAGCCGGGCGACGGTTCGTTCGCCTCGAATTGTCTTTTGGCAAGGCGTCTGGCGGAGCGCGAGGTGCGGTTCATCCAGATGTACCACAAGGATTGGGACCATCACGGCGGCGTGAAGCAGGGCGTGGAATTCAAGGCCCAGGAAGTCGACCGCGCGTGCATGGCGTTGCTGACCGACCTGCGGCAGCGCGGGATGCTGGACGAAACGCTGGTGGTGTGGGCGGGCGAGTTCGGGCGCACGCCGATGAGCCAGGGCGGCGACGGGCGCGACCATCACAACGCGGGTTTCACGGTGTGGATGGCGGGCGGCGGGATCCGCGGCGGGACGGTGTTCGGCGCGACGGACGAGTTGGGTTACGCGGCGGTGGAAAACCCGGTGGACGTCCACGACCTGCACGCGACGATGCAGCGGTTGCTGGGGATCGAGCACACGCGCCTGAGCGTGAAGTTCCAGGGACTCGACGCGCGGTTGACGGGAATTTCCGGCAACGTGATCAAGGACGTGCTGGCGTGACGGCGCGGGCAGGGGAGGTGCCTTCCAAGAAGGAAGAGATGGAAGCGGTCACTTGTTCCGATCCCGCGGCGGCAGCATCACTTCACGGCGTCGGTAGGAGCGGGGCGAGATCGGCGGGGATCGCGGTGCCGGTCTCGGCATAGAAACGCCGGACATCGCGGAGGAGGGTTTCGGTGCGCGTGCTCGGGCCGAAAGCGGCGACGGATCGCGCGAGGCCCGGAAGATCGCGTTCGATTTCACGGCGGGCCTTCGCGTGGTCGCCGCTGGCAATCCGCTTGGCGTCGCTCAACTGCCGATGGAGAAACGAGGTCCAGACCAGTTGTTCCTGGCCACGATGCCAGACATGGACCGGATAGGTCGTCACCGCGGCCGACAGCGCGGCGCCGGCGATGAAGATCAGCGCGAGGAAGAGGGGCGATCTCATCGGCGAATGGGAATGGGTCGTCATGCGGTTTTTGACCGGCGGGGGAACCGGGCGTCACGGCGGCCCGGCCTTGCTTTGGCGGCAGGGGGATTTTTTCACGCCAAGGGAAACCAAGTAAGACCGAGGGCAGCGAGCGGCCCCCCGCGCGAAGCGTCCCGCCGTCGCGGGATGCGGTGGGAAGGAGCGCCAGCGACGCCGCACCGCTTTCCAAGCAATGCATGAGCCGGACTCCACGGTCTCACGACCGCGGCCACGATCTTGGCCCGTCTTGGCGTGATATATCCCCGTTGTCAGTTCCGATCGTCCCGCCTCAGAACCGGAAAAAATAGGGCAAGGCGCAGAGTGCGGCCCCGATGGCGACGAGGAGATAGGCGTTGTCGACGAAGTAAGGGAACACCATGAGGGCAATGCCGCACAGCAGGGGCATGATCGCGCCTTGTTTCTTGCCGTAGATGAAGAAGCCGAGGCCGATGGCCCCGAAGACCATGCCCCACCAAAGGGAAGCGACGTTCATGGCGATTGTTTTTCGAGTTGGGTTTTCATCACTCCGCGTCCCAGCGGAAGCGCAGCCAAGCGATGGTGGCGAAGACGGCGGCGAATCCCGAGATCACCGCGGCGGGAACCAACGAGGCCATCGGCCCGAGTCCGCGCCACGTCGCGGCGTCGAAACCATCGATCGCCCACCGCGTGGGCGTGGCCATCGAAAGCGTCTGCAGCCATTGCGGGAAGATGAACGCCGGCACCCACGCGCCGCCGATCATCACCATCAGCAGGATGACGAGGATCGAGAGCCCGCGCGTGCCGGCCGCGGTGCGTCCCAACGCCGCCAACAAAAGGCCGAGCGATGCCGCGAGCCATCCGCACGCGACGATCACGGAGAGGAATCCCAGGAAGCTGCCGGTGATACGGACGTCGAACACCAGCCATGCGAACGCGAAACATCCCGCCAAGGAAAGCATCGAGACCAGCGACCACGCGAGTCCCTTGCCGGCAAGCATCGTCGCGCGCGAGAGCGGGATCGAGCGGAGGCGACGGAACACGCCCGACTCCCGTTCGCGGATCAATCCGACCGCGAGGTCGATCATCGCCATCAGCACGAACTGCACGCCCATGCCCGCGAACGAATGCGCGTACGCATTGTAGACCGCCTGTTTGCGGACCATCGCGCGCGCGTCGATCCGGAACGGGAGCGGAAACTCTTTCGGGCCCGCCGGCGCGGCGCCGTTGCCGGTGGATTCGCCCTCCGATCGATCCGCCCGCGACGCGAGCCAGGCATCGGTGCGTTCGAGCATTTCGCGGTAGAGCACGCGGTCGCGCTCGGAAAGGCCGTTGCCGTCGCGTTCGATCCGGTCGAGTCCGGCGCGGATCCGCTCGCGCGCGGCGTTCCACGTGACCGCGTTTTCGACGACGGATTGCAGGACCTTCGGCACGAGCATTCCCTCGACGAGCTGGCGTTCCGTGGCGTGCGAGGGATCGTGGTAAAGGGTGATGGCGGGCTTGCGGTTGGTGTCGAACAGGCCGGGAAGGGCATTCGCGCCGAACCCACCGCGGATGACGATCGCGACCGGACGCTTGCCCTCGAGGACGAGGCCGCGCGCGGTGTCCTCGTTGGTGACGGTGACGCGGAACGTCGGGTCGGAAACGAAATTGGAGACGACGCCGCGCGAGATCGCCGAGTGGTCGAGATCGGTCACCAGCAATTGCAGGCCGCCCTGTCCCTTGCCGAGGCCGCTGCCGCCGGTCATCACCCCGAGGAACGAGGCGACCGCGATCGGCACCGCGAAGACCAGCAGCAACGCGCGGCGATCACGAAAGAACAGCGCGAGCTCGAGCCGGACGAAGGCGAGGATTTGGTTCATGTCGGGGCGATCATCCGTCGCGGAGACTGCGCCCGGTCAGTCCGAGGAAAACATCCTCGAGGCTGGCGCGGTGCGATTCCACATGCCGGACGGCGACGCCGCGGGAGTGGAGGAAGGCGAGCGCGGAACCCAGTCCGGGCGCCACCGCGACGAACTCGAGTTCGAGCGTGCCGTCGAGGAACCGCGCACCGGCGACGCCCGGAACGCCGCGCAATCCGTCGATCCACGCGTCCGCGCCCGCCGCGTCCGTCTCGATCCGGACCGATCCCTCGCGCGTGCTTCGCGCCCGGAGCGCGGCGAGCGGTTCGTCGGCAAGCACGCGCCCCCGGTCGACGATGACGACGCGGTCGCAAAGTCGCTCGGCTTCCTCCATGTAGTGCGTCGTGTAGACCAGCGTTTTCCCGCGGCGCCGCAGTTCGGCGAGGTTGTCGAAGATCGCGTTCCGGCTCTGGGGATCGACGCCGACGGTCGGCTCGTCGAGAAGGAGCAACTCCGGGTCGTGGAGCAGCGCGACCGCGAGATTGAGCCGTCGTTTCATCCCGCCGCTGAAGCGACGGACCGTTTCCCCCGCACGGTCCGCGAGGCCCACGAATTCGAGGGCGCCGCGCGAGGCGTCGGCAAGGGCGTCTGCGCGGAGTCCCTGCAGGGCACCGAAGAAACGAAGGTTGGCGAGCGCGGGCAATTCCTCGTGCAGCGCGATTTCCTGCGGCACCAGTCCGATGCGGCGCTTGAACGGATCGGTGTCGCCGGACAACGCGCGTCCGTCGATCCGCACCTCGCCGGAGTCCGGGCGGAGCAGTCCGGTGACGATGGAGAGGGTGGTGGTCTTGCCGGCGCCGTTCGGTCCGAGGAGGGCGACGAACTCCCCGCGCCCGACCACGAACGAGAGTTGGTCGACGGCCTTGCGAGGGCCGAAGGATTTGACCAGCGAACGGATCTCCAGAAGGGGATGGCTCATGGCGCGTTGGGGAAACGTCGCACGACGGACCGCCGGATTCGAGTGGCAAGGGCGGGGACGGGAAAGTTGGGTCGCGAGATAGCCGGGAACGATTCGTTCGAGGAACAGGA
>JANYDN010000208.1 GCA_025363585.1 Verrucomicrobiota bacterium
GGGCTACGCCGCGCAGGCGCGGTTCGATCTGGACGCGGCGCTGCGTTTCTCGCGCGCCGCGGTCGCGGCCGATGCAAGTTTCGGATTCGGCTGGGTGCGAGTCGCCGAATTGGAATTCGCGGGCGGCCATGCGGACGCGGCACGCGCGGCCCTGGAAATCGCGTCGCGCCTCGTGCCGCGCGACGCCCACGCGCAGGCAATGCGCGGTTTCGTCGAGGCCGCGCGCGGTCGGGTGGACACGGCGTTCGCGTTCTTCGAACGCGCCATCGCCCTCGATCCGTACTACGGCAACGGCTGGCTCGGACGCGGGCTCTGCCGCATCAAGAGCGGCGACGTCTCCGGTGGCCGCCTGGATTTGCAGACGGCGGCGGCACTGGAGCCGACGCGCGGTCTTACCCGCAGTTATCTCGGCAAGGCGTTCGCCGCCGAACACGATCCCGCGCGCGCGCGCAACGAACTCGGGCGTGCCCGCCAACTCGATCCCAACGACCCGTCGGCGTGGCTCTACGGCGCGCTCGTGGCGCAGCAGGCCAACCGCGTCAACGAGGCGGTCGGCGACCTCGAGCGCTCGAAGGAACTCAACGACCGGCGCAACGTCTATCGCTCGCGCCAACTCCTCGACCAGGACCTCGCGGTCCGCGGCGCGAACCTCGCGTCCGTCTACCGCGACGCCGGGATGACCGAGTGGGCGCAACACGAGGCCAGCCGCGCCGTGGCGGCCGACTACTCGAATCCGTCCGCGCACCTGTTCCTCGCGGGTGCCTACGATTCCCTGCGCGACCCGCGGCTCTACAACCTCCGCTACGAGACGCCGTGGTTCGGCGAGCTGTTGGTCGCCAACCTGCTCGCGCCGGTCGGAGCCGGACCGCTTTCGCAGAACATCTCGCTCCAGGAATACTCGCGGTTGCTCGAGCGCGATGGCATCGGGATGTCCAGCCTCACCGAGTTCCGTGGCGACGGGATCTGGACCGAGCGAGCGTCGCAGTTCGGCACCTTCGGCGGCACCGCGTATTCGCTCGACGTCGCGTACCGCCACGAGGCCGGCCACGCGCGCAACACCGACCTCACGCAGACCGACGTGTACGGCAAGATCAAGCAGGCCTTCGGTCCGTCCGACCAACTCTTCGTCGAGGTGCTCTACAGCGCGTACGAGAACGGCGACACCTCGCAGTATTACGATCCCTCCTCCGCGGCGCGGGGCTTCCGATCGCGCGAACGGCAGGAACCCAATGTCTTCGTCGGGTGGAACCACGAGTGGTCTCCCGGCAACCACACGCTCTTCCTCGCCGGCCATCTCGACGACCGGCTCGCGTACACCGACACCGACGCCCGCGTGCCCCTCATCGTCCGGCCGAATCCCACCGTGCCCCCGTCGGCCTTCACCGTCCCCGGTCCCGCGTTCAACCAGGCCTACGAGAGTTCGTTCGCGGCGTGGACCGCGGAGCTGCAGCAGATCGCGTCGGTCGGCAACCACACGCTCGTGGCCGGTGGCCGCTACCAAGCCGGCGACACCGACACCACCGCCGATCTGAATCCGTCTCCCGGGCAACCGCGGATCGGCGGCCGTCTCGACGACACGGCATACACCGTGAACGCCCGACTCGGCCGCGCCTCGATCTACGCGTACGACACTTGGAAGGCGCTGGAAGGCCTGCACCTCACCGCCGGCGTCGCGTACGAACGCGTCGAGTTTCCGCGCGGCATCGACTTCTCGCCGATCTTCGGCGGCGGCGAACGACGCGACCTCCTCTCGCCGAAACTCGGCGCGCTTTGGACGATCCGCACCAACACCCATCTCCGCGCCGCGTGGACGCGATCGTTGGGCGGCACTTTCTACGACGGCAGCATCCGCCTCGAACCCGTGCAGGTCGCCGGCTTCACGCAGTCGTACCGAAGCCTCGTTCCCGAATCCGTCGCAGGCCTCGCGCCGGGCACGGAATTCGAGACGTTCGGCGTGGGCATCGACCACCTCTTTCCGACGCGCACCTACGTTTCCGTCGTCGGCGAATGGCTTCGCAGCGACGCCACGCAGACGATCGGCGCCTTCGATTTCGCGGCCCAGCAGCGCTTCGACGTGATTCCCGCATCCGTCCGACGCCGCCTGCCGTACGACGAACACGACGTGCAGGTGAGCGTGAACCAATTGATCGGCGAACACTGGTCGGCCGGGATCTCGTATCGCTGGAGCGAGGCGGACCTCGCGTTCAACTACGACGATCCGCTCGGCTCCATCGCGAAGACACCGAACGCGCGGCAACAAGCCGTGCTGCACCAGGTGAACGGGCAACTCCAATACACGTTGCCCTGCGGCTTCTACGCGCAGTTCGTGTCGCGCTGGAACGGACAGGCGGTCCGCGGATTCGCCGGGCAACCGGGCGACGACTTCTGGCAGTTCGACGTCTTCGCCGGCTATCGCTTCCTCCAGCGACGGGTCGACGTCCGGGTCGGCGTGCTGAATCTCGGCGACCGCGACTACCGACTGCAGCCGCTGAATGCCCACGAGGAATTCCCGCGCGAACGCATGTTCTACGCAAGCCTAAGACTCCAGTTCTAGTCGGGCCCCGACCCGCGCATGCGACGACTCGCCGCCATCTTCGACCGGTACACGTTCTCCGCCATCCTGCTCGCGTTGGGAGTGGGCTGGATCCTGTGGCACGTCCGGCTCGAGGACTACCGGCCGGCGAAGGAAGTCGCCAAGGATTCGCGCGTCGTCCGCTGGTGGCACTCGTATGTCTGGCCGCCGGACGGACGGCCCGGGTTCGGCCCGCCCGGCTCGGGAAATCCCGGCGACGCGCTGCGCTTCAAAAGCTACGACTGGATGTTCCTGCTCCGGCAACGGCTGCAATCCAATCCCCCGCCCCGCGAGGCGGTGATGGTGCTGATGGACGAGGAGTCGCACGAAAAATTCCAGCAGGCGCTCAACGAACCGTGGGACCGACGCCTCCACGCGCGCCTCCTGAACCGCGCGATCGCGGCGGGCGCGCGCGCCGTGGTGTTCGACGTGGTGTTCGCCGAGCAGAAACGTTTCTCGGACGCGGAAGGCGACCGCATTTTCGCCGAGGCCGTCGCCGCCGCCAGCAACCGCGTCGTCGTCGCCGTCAGCCAGAAGCTCAGCAAGGAACCCGGACGCGCGCCCGGCGTCGTCCCGCCGTTCCGCGCGCTGCGCCAGGCCATCGCCCGCGGTTCGCGTCCCGAGATCGTCGAATGGAACCTCTACCAGGGACTGCCCGAGTTGTTCCCTTCCTACGACGAGGTCGTCCGCATGCACCCGCCGTCGTTCCCGCCGTTCAAGCATTCGCTCGGCTGGGCCACCGCCTCCGTGGTCGGCGCGCCGCTCGCCGGGAATCCGGGATCGGACGCGTGGAGCGCCGCCGAGACCGCGGAACGTTGGCTCAATTATTACGGGCCCGGATTGTTTCTGGACGTGATGCACTACGAGTCGGCGCTCGACCCGGCACTCCCGGACGAACGCTTCAAGGACCGCATCGTCTACGTCGGCTCGGGCACGCTCACCAAATTCAGCGGCGAGCGGAAGGACTCCTATATCAGTCCGTTCGCGGCGCTGGGTCGGGACGAGGAACGCTTCATCGCCGGGGCGGAGATCCAGACCACCGCCGCCCTCAACCTCGTGCGCGGGGATTGGCTGGTGCGCGCCAACGTCCGCACCGAACTCGTCGCGTTCCTCCTCGTCGGGCTGTTCGCCGCCATCCTGCTCCAGCGTCTCCAGGGATTCCTCGCGACGCTCGGCGCGCTCGCGATGGCCGCGGGCATCGTCGCGTTCGCCTACCACCGCTTCGTGCACGACCACGTGTGGTTCGCGTGGTTGATCCCGATCGCGCAGGTCGGGGCCGCGTGGTTCCATTCCATCACCGTCAATTCGTTCCGCCTGTTCATCCAGAACCAGCTCTACCAGCGATCGCTCGCGCTCTACCTGTCGCCGAAACTCGTGAAGAAATTCGCGGCCGACAAGGAACAGAAGTTCCTGAAGCCCGGCGCCGAGAAGACCGAGCTCACCGTTTTCTTCAGCGACATCGCGGGCTTCACGAGCATCAGCGAGGGACTCGATTCCGACGACCTCGCGCTCACGATGAACGCGTATTTCGAGACCGCCGTCGGGCAGTGCATCCACCCGACCGACGGCACCGTGGTGAAGTACATCGGCGACGCGATCTTCGCGTTCTGGAACGCGCCGGACCCGCAGCCGGACCATGCCGACCGCGCCTGCGACGCCGCGCTGCGCTTCCGCCAGCAGACGATCCAGGAAGTCAACGGGCACAAGCTCATCACGCGCATCGGACTCCACAGCGGCGTGGCGAACGTCGGGAATTTCGGTTCCACGCAGCGCGTCGACTACACGGCGCTCGGCGAGAACATCAACCTCGCGAGCCGCATGGAGGGCCTCAACAAATACCTCGGGACGGAGACGTTGATGACGGGCGATGTCCATGCGTTGGTCGCCGGCCGGTTCCTCACGCGTTTCCTCGGACGGTTCATCCTGAAAGGATTCGAGAAGGGCGTCGAGGTGCACGAGTTGCTCGGCCGACCCGACCGCGCCCCGGAATTCCGCGAACTCCACGATGCCTTCGCGGCGGCCGTGGCGCGGGTGCGCGCGTGCGACGTCGAGGGCGCCGCGATCGCGTTCGAGGCGTTGCACGCTCGATTCCCGAACGACGGCCCGACGCGGTTCTACGTGAAAGCCATCGCCGAGATGCGCGGGCATCCGCCGGGCCCCGGATGGGACGGCTCGGTGGAACTGAAGGAGAAGTAGGTGGGGACGGCGCAGGTCGTGGCCGACGTCGTGAGACGGTGGATCGGCAAGCCGTGGCGATGCAGCATGCCGTGGGTGGCACCGGCCCCGGTGCCACATTCCGACCGGTTCCGTGATGCGTTTCTTGCACCCAGTGGCGGCGAGCCGCCGCCACCCACGCACGTTTCACCGGACTCCGGCTCGGGTTGACTCGCTTCAGCGCAGGCGAGACGCCAGCACTACCCCGATCCGCGGTCTTACGCCCCCCTTCAAACTTGAATCTTGAAACTTAAAACTCCTCCCGCCCTGCCTTGTCTATTCCCGCGCCCCCGATGTTCCCGACCAAACGCATCCACGCACGCGAAGTCCCCGCCTTCACCCTGATCGAATTGCTCTGCGTGATGGCGATCATCGCCATTCTCGTTTCCCTGATGATGGGACCGGTTGCGAAGGCCCTGCGGAAAGCACGCAATCTGGAGAACGGGTTCGATGTCCCGGCCCATGTCGAGCGCCTCGAGAACGGCATGCGGAAGTTTGCCGCCGCGCATCCCAAGTTCCGCTGCGATTCGCTCGAGCAATTGATCGAACAGAGCAACTGCGGCGGCGCCACCAAGCGATGGCTCTTGGCGAACGACGCCGGCTTCTCCCCGTTCGGAAACTTCACGCCCGGCAACATGGGCGTCCTCGTCGTCACCCCGCGCGGCAGCACCAACCTCCTCGCGGTGTTGACGGTGGACGACCTCACCGTGACACCGCAGTAAAGGCGTGGCGGACGTAGCGCGGGCGTAGAGCGGGCGTCCTCGCCTGCGCAATTCACGGGCGTCCTCGCCCGTGCCCCGCACGTCGCGGCAAGACGCCCCGGGGACGGTGCTGTCTGCGCAGCCGGCCTGCACGCCGAAGCTCGGCGAAGGCGGGGGACGGCCGCTCTACCTCTTGCCGACGTTCCGCACCGGCGTAGAGCGGGCGTCCCCGCCTGCGCAAACCACGGGCGTCCTCGCCTGTTCACTCCAAGTCGCGGCAAGACGCACCGGGACGGTGCTATCTGCGCAGGCGAGACGCCCGCGACTACCGCAGGCGGGGACGCCCGCGCTACACCCGCCGATCCGCCGCGTCACCGCGGCCGCCACGCCTGGGTGGCAGCGGTCGTGAGACCGCGGACCTCGCGCCCGGTACAGCCATGCTCGCCGAAGCCCAGCGCAGGCGAGACGCCCGCTCTGCGTCTTGCGGCCCACTTCAAACTTGAAACTGAAAACTTGAAACTTGGCCCCACGCTACTGCCCCGCCGTCTTCCGCTTCGGCACATGCTGCAGTTCCCACGGCTCGAAATTCCCGTCCGCCGCGCGGTGGATTTCCGTATGCCCGTCCGCAAATCCGTAGGTCCTCGCCATCCCCACCCCGCCGAAATTCGCGAACGCTTCTTTTTCCCGCAGCACGATCGCCGCGGGCGGGTTCGACAAGTCGTCCAGCTTGCCACGGTACACGATCTCGAAGTCCGCTTCCGTGGGTCCGTCGGCAGGCTCGGGCACGCTCGCGTCGGCGTGTTTCGGAAAATGCTTCCGGGCCTCGTCGAAACCGGACGGCATCTCCCCTCCGTTCTCCGAAGCGAACAGGACACAGGCCAGCACCCAGTCCTTCGCGAAGACCATCTTCGCGATGCCGCGGCGTTTGGCTTCCTCCTGGTCCGCGTCGGCCTCGCCCGCGGCCCGCGCGGTCCCGCGCTGCATCGCCTCCGCGCGCAACGCCCGGTTCTCGGCCGACAACTTCGCGGCGTCGGATTGCTCGCGCCGCAGCCGGGCCACCTCGCCGCGCAACCGCAGCAATTCCTCCGACGGACCCGCGGCGGCGGCCACCGGCAACGGCGCCGATTCGCCGGCCCCGGCCACGTCCACGGCCGCACGGAGCGCCTCCGTTTCGGCGCGGAGACGTCGGTTGGCGCGATGTTCCACGACCGCGACGATCGCAAGGGCGATCGCCAACGCCGCGGTCACGCAGGTCTTCAATTGTGTTGCTTTCATGATCCAGGAAATTCCGGACGCCGCCCCGATCGAACCGACGGGCATGGCCACCACCGCCGCGGTCGTCGACGCCACGAGCGACGCGGGCGCCACCTGCACCGCGTTCGCGGCGAGCGTGCCCGCGAGCGAACCCGATGCCACCGCCACGCCGCGCGCCGCCAGCACGCCGCGCAACCGGTCCAACGCGCGGCTCACGCGCTTCTGCGCCGCCTCCTCGCCGATCCCCAGCCGCTCGCCGATCTCGCGCGCCGTCTTGCGCTCGAAGAACCGCAGCAACAGCGCGTCGCGGTCGGGATCGCCCAATTCCGCCAGCGCCGGGTCGAGATGGGGCGCGATCGATTCCCACGGCGGCGCGTCGTTGCCCGACGTTTCGTTTTGCATGTCGATGGCTTCCCGTTCGCGCGCGCGGCGCCGGACCTCGGTTCGGACCGCGTTGGACGCGAGGTTTCGCGTGGTGAGGTGGAGCCAACCGGACAACGTCGCGCCGCGCTCCAGGCGCCGCGTCACGTCCGCCGCCTGGCGCGCGAGCGCGACGAAGGCATTCTGCGTGGCGTCCTCGGCGAGATGCGGGTCCACCAACAAACGCCGGGCCGTCGAATGGACGGCATCCACGTGGCGACGGACGAGTTCGGCAAAGGCCGCGTCGTCGCGCCCCTGGGCATACGCGGAAAGCAACTGTTGGTCGGACCGCTCGTTCACTGCCCGTAGTTACCCACCGGAGTGCAATCCGGACAACTTCGCGTCCAAGCGAAGCGGGATTTTTTGGAAGGGCCGAATTTTTTCACGCCAAGGCAAACCAAGTCGGACCAAGCCGGGACGGAACGATGCATTCGGCAAACGGGGATTTCTCACGCCAAGGGGGAACCAAGGCCGGCCAAAGCGCCATGATGGTTGATTGGCAGGCCCTCATCGAATCCCACCGTTCGGCGAGAGCATACTCCGGCGGATTCGGCCCCCTTTGATGGCCTTGGTCCGCCTTGGCGTGAAATAATTCCTCTACCGCGACTACATCGATCCCGCCAAGGCGACAAGAAGGTGAAGTTCCCTTTCTTGGTCTTTCTTGGCCCCCCTTGGCGTGAAAAATATTTCCCGAATCGCTCACGCCAGGATCGCACGCACCACCTCGCCGTGCACGTCCGTCAACCGGCGCTCGATGCCGTTGTGGTAGTACGTGAGGCGTTCGTGATCGAGGCCCAGCAGATGCAGGATCGTCGCGTGCAGGTCGTGCACGGTGACGATGTTCTCCACCGCCTTGTGCCCGAACTCGTCCGTCGCGCCGTGGCTGAATCCCTTCTTCACGCCCGCGCCCGCCAGCCAGCACGTGAAGCCGTCGGGATTGTGGTCTCGTCCCATCGCGCCCTTTTGGAACGTCGGCATCCGGCCGAACTCCGTGCACCAAACCACCAACGTGTCGTCGAGCAACCCGCGTTGCCGGAGATCGATCAGCAAACCCGCCGTCGGCTGGTCGAGCACCGGGCCGTGGAGGCTGTACTGGTTTAAGATGTCCTTGTGCCCGTCCCAGTTGCTCGCGCCCTCGCCGCCCGTCTGGTAGGCGCCGTTGAACAACTGCACGAACCGCACGCCCTTCTCCACCAACCGCCGCGCGAGGATGCAATTCCGCGCGTACGCCGCGCGCAGGTCCTTCGCCTTCGTCCCGCCCTCGTCCGCCCCGTACAGCTTGAGGATGTGCGCCGGCTCGCTCGACAGGTCCGCGACCTCGGGCACCGTCAGTTGCATCCGCGCCGCCAATTCGTAGCTCGAGATCCGCGCCGCCAACTGCGTGTCGCCGGGGAAACGGCCCGCGTGCCGCTCGTTCAAGCCGCGCAGGAACGCGCGCGTCGCGCGGTCGTCCTCCGCCGTCAATTGTCCCGGGCGCGCCAGGTTGCGGATCGGCGTCGTCGCATTGAACTCGGTGCCTTGGTACGACGCCGGCAGGAATCCCGGCGCCCAGTTGTTCACGCTGTTCTGCGGCTTCCCGCGCGGATCCGGGATCGCCACGTACGCCGGCAAACTCTGGTCCTCGCTGCCCAGCGCGTACGTCAGCCAAGAGCCCAGGCTCGGAAACCCGTCGAGGGTATAACCCGTCGACATGTAGTTCTCGCCCGGCCCGTGCGTGTTCGTCTTCCCCTGCATCGAGTGCACGAAACACATCTCGTCCGCCCGGGCGCCGAGATGCGGCAAAAGGTCCGACACCATCTTCCCGCTTTGGCCGCGCGGCCGGAATTCCCAAGGACTCTTGGTCAACGCGCCCTGCGCGCCCTGGAACGTGATCAGTTTCTCGCTGCCCGGCATCGGCTGCCCGTGCCGCTTCACCAATTCCGGCTTGTAGTCGAAGGTGTCCAACTGGCTGCACGCGCCGCTGCAGAAAATCACCAGCACGTTTTTGGCCTTCGGCACGAA
>JANYDN010000241.1 GCA_025363585.1 Verrucomicrobiota bacterium
CTTGGATGGCCTTGGCCCGGCTTGGCGTGAGATAATTCCTCTGCTGCGACTGCGTCGTTCCGGCTCAGGTCCACGGTCTCACGACCGCTGCCACAAGGTCGGCTGGCTTCAAACTTCAAACCTGAAACTTGAAACTCCCCCCTCAGCCGGATCGATTCGTTCGGAAGACGGCAATTCCTCACGCCAAGGGGGACCAAGGCCGGCCAAGAAGGCGGGAACGCGGATGGGGACCCAGACATCGAATCCCACCGTCCGGTGCAATGACACCCCGGCGGTCTTTGTCCCACTTGGATGGCCTTGGCCCGGCTTGGCGTGAGATAATTCCTCTGCTGCGACTGCGTCGTTCCGGCTCAGGTCCACGGTCTCACGACCGCTGCCACGAGACACGCCAGCTTCAAACTTGAAACTGAAAACTCCCCTGCCCCCTCACCGCTTCCGGCGGCCCTTCGTCAATTCGTCCGCCAGCGCCGTCGCGCCGTAAACCTTGCGCAGGGATTCGAGGATCCCGGAGCTGTGCACCGACAACGACCGTGCCTGCACGTCGTCGTACGCGAAGTCCAGCACCAGCGACTGCAGGTTGCCGTCGAAGATGATCCCCACGAACTCACCGGCCCGGTTCACCACCGGGCTTCCCGAATTGCCGCCGATGATGTCGTGCGTTCCCACGAAGTTGAACGGCGTCGCCGGGTTCAGCGCCGAGCGCTTCTTGATCCAGCGATCCGGCAGGTCGAACGGCGGCTTGAAATGCTGGGCCTCCGCCCGCGCGTACAGGCCCGCGATCGTCGTCTCCGCCGGCACCTTCCTGCCGTCTTCCTCGTAACCCTTCACCACGCCGTAAGACAAACGCAGCGTGAAGGTCGCGTCCGGATACGAACTCGCGCCGTCGAGCGCGAACCGCGCCCGCGCGATCGCCGCGTGCGCCTGCTTGCGCGTTTCCTCGGCCGCCTCGAACCGGCGCCGCAACTCCCGCGCCTCGCCGTCCACCAGGCGCGCCACCTCCACCATCGGGTCCCCAGCCCCGCGGATCGCGTCCGCGCCGCCCGCATACAGTTTCTTGCGGAACGCCACCTCGCGGATCCGCGTCGTCCGCACCAGTTCCTGCGCCCGCGCGCGCGGCGACTTGCCCGCGAGCACGCGCTCGACCAGCGGATCCGTCGCGCCGAGTTTCTCCGCGAGGAACGTCAAGCTGTCCGCGAGGTTCAGCGTCTCGAGATCCTCGGGGATCGGCTTGTCCGAGAACAAATCGAGCTCGAGCGATTCCTTTCCCGCGTCGCCGAATTCCTTCAGGCGATCCCCATTGGGTTTCGGATACTCGTCGCCGGCCCGCAACAACGTCCGGGCGATCGCATAGCTGTCGCACGAGAACCCGTGCTCGGCCTCGAGCAACCGGTACCGGAGCGCGATGGCGCCGACGGTTTTCTGAACCTCCGCGATGGTGTCGTACGCATCGCGGGCCTGGGCGAACTCGGCCCTTCCCCCGAGCCGCGCGCGGAACGCGGACTCCGCGTTGGCCTTCGATTTCATCAGCACCGGGTCGTACAAACCGGCGTGCCCGCCGTCGCGCGCCTTGCGCGAATTCTGGATGCCGAACAGCTCGTCGCGCGAGCGCCGCGCGTTCTCCTCGCTGCGTTGGCTCCACGCGTTGAGCAACACCTCGCGGCGCTTCAACCGCTCCAGCGTGTACGGGTACGTGACGTCGCGCTGGTATGCGAGCTCGGCCATGGTCAACAGGCGGTCGGTGCGGCCCGGATGTCCCGAGACAAACGTCAACTCGCCCTCGGCCGCGCCCTTCGCCGACCACGCGAGGTGGTGCGCCACCGTCACCGGCTTGCCGTCCTCGTAGACGCGGAAGAGACAGATATCCAAGTCGAAGCGCGGGTACTCGAAGTTGTCCGGATCGCCGCCGAAAAACGCGATCTGTTGCTCGGGCGCGAACACCAGCCGCACGTCGGTGTATTTCTTGAACCGGTACAGGTGGTACGCGCCGCCCTGGTACAACGTCACCACGTCGCTCCGCAAACCGGTCTTCGCCATCGATTCCTTCTCGATCTCCGCCGTCGCGCGCCGCCGTGCCCGGAACGATTCCTCCGGGGAGGCCGACGCGGAAACCGCCGCGTTGACGCGCGCGGTGACGTCCTCGATCGACTGCAGCACGTTCAACTCGAGGTCCACGCACTTGATCTCCTCGGCCGTCGTCCGCGCGTGGAAGCCGTCTTTCAACAGGTTCTTCTTTTCGGTCGAGACCTTCTGCAGCGCGTCGGCACCGACGTGGTGGTTCGAGATCACGAGCCCGTCCTCGGATACAAACGACCCGGACCCGCCGGAGTTGAAGCGCACCGACGACTTCATCAGGTGGTCGAGCCACGCGTCGGTGATCTCGAACCCGTACTTCGCGCGGATCTGCTCGCGCGGCGGGTTGTTGTAAAGCCACATGCCCTCGTCGGCACGAAGCGCGGAACCAAGCACCATCGCGACGAGCGCCGCGGGAAGGAATCGGGTTTTCATGGAGGCAGTAGTCAGTAACCAGTAATCAGTAATCAGTATTCAGTATTCAGTATTCAGAAGTCAGTAATCAGAATTCGGCGCCTAGCAACGGACGATCGACGACTGGCGATGGCGATGGCGATGGCGATGGCGATGGCGACTGACCACTGACCACTGACCACTGATCACCGACTACTTGCCCTGCGCGCGTCGAACCACGCCTCCGCGCCGGCCGTGTCGGAAAACTCGCCGTCCAATTGGGCCTCGAACGCCGCCCGCAGCCATTCGCCGAAATCGGGACCCGGCTGCATTCCCCGCGCGACCAAGTGCCGCCCCAGCAACAACGGCCGCGGCGCAGCCGATTCCAACGACATCGACTCGGCCATCTCCGTCAATCGCATCGCCGCTTCCGGAATCCGACGCGGCAACGGCGGCCTTCCCGACGCGTCCGCCTCCATCACCGTCGCCAACTCGAGGATCGTCGCGGGAGCCAACCGCGTCGCCAACCGCCGCACCGCCCGCGGCGTCGGCTCCTGCAGGTACGCCATGTGTTGCAGCACCAACGGCACGATCCTTGACCGCAAGGACTCCTGGATTCCGAGCCGTTCCAGAAACGTCGCGGCGAGCGTCCCGCCGACCTGGTCGTGGCCCGACGACACGATCCGTTCCACGCCGTCCCGTGGCTCGCGCCGGGTGCAGGTCGCCTTGCCGATGTCGTGCAGCAACAACGCGAACGACAGCACGCCGCGGGTTGCCGGATCCGCGCCGCGCCACGCCGCCGTGTCGAACAACGCGTCGAGGCAATGTCCCGTGTGGGTCCACACGTCGCCTTCCGGGTGCCATCCCGGGTCCTGCTCGACCCCGACCATCGCCTCCAATTCGGGAGAGTGGACGAGCCAGCCGCTGGCCTGGAGAAAGCGGAGTCCCAGGGAAGGACGCCCCTCGCGCGTCGCCCACTTCATCCATTCCTCGCGGATGCGTTCGACGGGCAATTCCCCGTGGAGCGGGACCATCGACCGGCAGACGGCCAGCGTCTCCGACGCGGCCTCGAGATGGAGCCGCGAGCAGAATTGCATCCCGCGCAACACCCTCAGCGGATCCTCCGCGAACGCCGGTCCCGTGTGGCGCAACACGCCGGCGCGCAGGTCCCGTTCGCCCCCGTGGAAGTCGAGCAGCTCGCCCGTGCGCGCGTGGACCATCATCGCGTTCACGGTGAAATCACGGCGCGCCGATGCTTCCTCCGGACCGATCGCCGGATCGAACTCCACTTCGAATCCCCGGTGTCCCCGAGCGACTTTCGAATCGCGGCGCGGCAGCGAGAAATCGTGGATCCGCCCGTCGTCCGCGGTGAATTTCACCACGCCGAACGAACGACCCACGAGGTCCGCCCGCCCATGCCGCGCCAGTGCGGACACCAACTCGTCGTAGCCAACGCCATGCACCTCGATGTCGAAATCACCGACGGGACGGCCCCGCAACCAATCGCGCACGCAGCCGCCCACCAGATACGCCCGCGCAAGCTCGGGCGTCCGGTCCAACAGCCACCGCAGGGCGTCGGGCAATGTCTCCAGCATCGTTCCCGAAGGTTTCATCGCCATTCCCCGGGGTCCAGCCATGGGAAAAGATCATCCCTAAATTCGACCTCCGCCAGCCACGCGTCGTCGCGCGGTTCGGCCCCCGTCCATTGCGCGTGGAGCCGGTTGAACCGGCCGACGTGTTCCTCGAATCGCCCCCGTGCGTAGGAAACCGCGGTGCCCATCGACACGAGGAACGGCCAGTCGCTCGCCTGCGCCAGCAACAACTCCCGCCCCGCCTGCGCCAGCAAGCGCGCCTCCCAACTTCCCTCCGCCGGTTCGGCCCCCGCCATCTCCGCCATCCGTCGGCCCGCCACGCGCAGGTGCGTCTGCATCCAGGCATTGGATTCCCCGAGCCACACCTTGAGCTGGCCGCCATCGCCCCACGACGAGCGCGCCGGCACCGCCACGGGATTCGACGGAAACCGCCCGAGATAGCCCGCGAGCGTCGTGGCCGAGAAGCCCGCGCGTCCGTCCGCACACCCGCGCATGACCGCGTCCAAAAAGCACGGGCCCTCGTGCCACCAGTGTCCGAAGAGTTCGGCGTCGTACGGCGCGACCACCAGCGGCGGGCGTTCCATGCACGCGGCCGCGCGCGCGAATTCCCGCGAGCGTTCCGCCACGAAATGCGACGCGTGCCCGCGCGCGGCCGACATCGCCTCGTCGGGCACGTACCATTCCTTGTCGTCGCCGCGCCCCGTGATCCGGTGGTATTTCAACCCCGTGAACCCGCGTCCCTCCGCGCCGTTCAGGTACGACGACACGTATCCCCACTCGGCCTCGCCCGCGATGTCGCGGTGGAACTCGCGGTACCGCGGGTCGCCCGGATACCCGCCCTCGCGGCTCCAGACCTGGCGCGCGCTCGACGGATCGCGGCCGAACGCCGCCAGACCCGATGGGGTCACCACCGGGCCATACACCGCGTGCGGCGACGGTGGCACGGACTGGAGCACGCCGTGTGTCTCGAGCACGAACCAGCGCAACCCCGCGTCGGAAAGAAACGGATCCAACCCGGGCGCGTACGCGCACTCGGGAAGCCAAATGCCCCGCGCTTCCACTCCGAACGCCTCGCGGTGGGCCCGGACCGCGACGCGGAGTTGCGCGCGCAGCGAGGCGGGTTCGTCGACGAGCAATGGCAGCAGGGCGTGGGTTGCCGCGCAGGTCAGCAACTCCAGTCGTCCCGTCCGGGCGAATCCCGCCAGGGCGCCCGTCACGTCGCCGCCCCACCGGACCCATGCCTCGCGCGCCACGGCGATCTTTCCGCGGTAATACCGCGCCAAGGCCTGCTGGCGCGGCTGCAGCACGTGGCGCTCTTCTTCCCGCGCCGCGAGTTCCGCGAGCGATTCGAGATGACGTTCGAATCGCGAACGCAACACCGGGTCCCGCAGCATGTCGGCCAGCACCGGGCTCACCGCGAGGGTCAACGCCCAGCGCACGCGGTCGCGTTCCCAGCCTTCCATCAACCCGAGCAACGGCAGGTAGCACTCCCAAATCGCCTCGAACAGCCACGTCTCCTCGTGGAACCGCGGGTGCTCCGGATGCCGGACGAACGGCAGGTGCGCGTGCAGCACGAGCGCCAACCCGCCGGTCATCGTCCCTTCCTCACCCGATCGCCTCCGGCCCCGGCGGCTTCAGCGCCGGATCCCGCGCATGCTCGCCGACCAAGCCTTCCCGCGCGGTCGCCCGCGAGAACCGCAGCGCGGCGGACCGCGTGTCGCCTCCGTCCGACGACACCGCCACCACCGGCATGGCATGCTCGCCGTCGGGAAGGACGAAACGGAAACTGAACGAGCCGTCGTCGCGCAAGGCCACGGGTCGGCCCGCCACCGTCACGCGCGCGTCCTTTTCCGTCCGGCCGTACACGACCAACTCCGCGTTCACCTCGAACCAGAACGATCGTCGCCCCGCCCCGAAATCCGCACCCGCCGCGAGGTCCGCGCTCGAGGGAACCGCGTCGGGTCCGGCCCCCGGCAACCCGCCGTCGCCAACGCCGACCTGGTTCGGTCCCGGTCGCGACGCCCGACCGCCGGCCGTTACGATTTCCTCCACCACGACGGTCTCGATCGATTCGCCGGACGATCCCACCGCCTCGCCCTCCAGGAGTCGCCTGACGATCCGCGTGAGGTCGTGGGTCCGGAGAAAGCCCGGTTCCACCGCCTCGAACCCATCGCTTCGCGTCCCGCTTCCGCCATGGAAATCCGTTCCCATGGTGTCGGATTCGCCCAGCACGGCCCCGGCAACGTCCATCCATTCGAAGGCGCCCCCGAAGTTTTCGGTATCCGTCGAGGCGACGGGCGCGATCGATCCCCACGCCACGTCCGGGTAATCGGCGGCATGCGGTTCCGAGTCCGCCAATGCTTGTCCGGACTCGCTCGGGGTGGTCGCGGGCGCGGACATCGCGATGCCGAACCATTTTCCCGCGACGGTCTCGTATCCCAACTCCGCGACGTAAGCGCAACCGGCTACCGGCACGTCCAAAAACATCTCGCCCGAGGGGGCCGGCAAGCCGCGCCGATTCACGACTCGCCCGCCGACCGCGCCTTGGTGCAGGCGCACTTGCCAGCCGCCCGGCCCGTGCCCGCCGGCATCCACCGACAATTGCTCCGCGGAAAAATCCCAATGCACCAAAACCCGGAAGGAGTCGCGCGCGGCCAACCAGATGGATCCGCTGGCGTAATTCGCGGGCAAGGGTCCCGGGTAGGCCCGCGCGGCGTCCATCCCGATCGGCGCGGCGTCGTCGCGCCGAACCCCGCCGGCAACGGAGGGCCGATCGGCCGCGGAGGGTTCCGACCGTGTTTCCGGGACGGACGGCTTGGCACCGGAAATCCCGCCGCGGACCGGCACCGACGCCGACGCGGGTTTGTCGTCTTCGAACAAAACTGCGGGCAGTGGCGGAGCTGCCCTCACGGGAACCAGATTGATGCGGACCCGCGTCTCGTGCGGGGAAGGCGACGTCGCGTGGGCGCGGGACGTTTCGGCGGTTGGACGAGGGGCAAGCGGCGCGGCGACGGAACGAATGGTGGTCGATTTTGCCGGGGCGGGAACCGAAACCCGTGCCTCACCGACCACCGAATCACCGCCCCGCACACCGGGCGCGTCGACTCGGGAAGGACCCTTCCTCGTTTTGCTTTGGAGCACCGTTGACGCGCCGGGCCGTGGCCAAAACGAGGGGTCGTGACGACGACGCTGGGCGACGGGACCCTTGCGATACGGCGACGGTTTCCGCACGCCGACGGCACGCGCCGACGCGGCGAGGGCACCGGGCATGTCCGACGAAGCCGGGAACCGGCGCGATCGGATCCTCGCGACGCGCCGGGATTCGGTGCGCGGTGACACCGAAGGCAGCGAGGGAAAAAAGAGCCGCGGCGGGAGGATCTTCATGGGCCACGAGCGACCGAATGGACCCCGGGGCTCCGGCGTCCGCGCGTTCAATAGCGAGGCCGGACCGCGGGGCGCAACCGGAATCCCCGGCGATTCTTGAGCAGCCTCCGGCGAACGCCGTCGAAGTTCCGGGAAAACCATTGCCTCCCGGCAGTGCGACAGGTAGGTGAAGCGTCATGACGGCCATCGAAGCACGAATGCAGGTCCAGAAGGGTTTCCTCTGGATCGTGATGCTCGTTGCCGCGGTGGTGTTCGGCTTCTACATGGCCGTCGACAGCCCGATGCTCGTGATGGCGACGCTCGGCACCGTGTGGCTGGGAACCCTTCCGTACCACGGCAGGCTCTCCGCCGTTATGGCGATCACGACCTACGGCTCGGCGTTCATGCTCCCGATGATTCCCGGCCGGCCGTTCCTCTGGGAGATTTCGGCGCTCCTCGGATGGTCGGGGCTCGTCATGTTGGTGATCCTGCGCCGGACCGATCCCGAGTTTGGCGCGAACTTGCGCCGGAATCGTTGGGCCATCTTCGCCTCGATCGCCTACATCGGCGTGCTCTTTTACCTGATGCGCACGCACGGCTTCGGCATCCGTGCCTTCGGTGGCGACCGCATCGGCGGGCGCGTGTACCTGCAGCAGATTGCGTGCACGGTGTTCCCGATCCTGTTCTGCGCGCTCAAGTTCGACGAACGGTCCCTCTACCGGCTTTATCTGGTCCACTTGGTCCTCAGCGTCACGTTCATGGTGTCCGACTTCGCGTTGGCCGGCGGCACCGAACTGTGGTGGGTCTTCTATTTCCTCGACCTTGCGAACGACGCCATCTCGTTCGAGATGGGAACCTCGGCCGGCGGCATGCGGCGATTCCAGTCGTTCACGATCGTCGCCGTCGCGATGTACCAGGCGCTCCTGGTCATGCAGCCGATGCGCCGCTTCTTCGACCGCCACGTCATCTTCACCGCGCCGCTGCTGCTCGGGATCCTGGCGATGGGCCTGCCCGGCGGGCACCGCGGCATCCTGGTGATGTTCATCGGCATCGGCCTGCTGTGCGGATGGGCGCAACGGATCTTCAACGCGCCCCGGGTCCTCATGGCGCTCGCGATCGCGACGTTGCTGACGGCGACCGTGTACACGGTGGCGAGGGACCTGCCGCTGGCCGCGCAACGCACGCTCGCGGTGCTGCCGGGAATCGAGATCAACGCGGTGGCCGTCGAGGATGCCCGTGCGACGTACGAGGGACGCGTGACGATGCGCCAGATCGGCATCGATCTCATCCCGAACTACCTGTGGCGCGGCCGCGGCTTCGGCCTCGCCGACGAAGCCGTCCCGTACTTCGGCTACGACCCGTACGGCGTCATCACCGAGCACGTGAACATGGGCCGTTTCTACAACGGACCGATCGGCCTGATGGTGAACACCGGCATCCCGGGAACCGTGTTCCTGATGGGATTCATCTTCTTCGTCAGCCGCGTGGCGTACCGGATCCTCGTCTACATCCGTAGACACGGGGCCAACGACGGATTCCTTCGATTGAGCTGCGTGGTGGCGTCCCTCTGGCTCACGCAGACGTTCGTGTTCATCTTCGTCCACGGCGACGCCGACTTCGCGATGAATACCTTCGGCCTGATCGCGGGCATCGTGCTGTCCTGCGACTGGGCGCTCCGGCGTCGCGAACGAAACCGCGAACCCGAGCCGATCCCCGAACCGCGCCTCTCCCTGGTCCCGGCCGTGTCCCCCGTCGCGGTGCTTCCCAACCGGGCGTGAACGCGCAGAAAACCCGCCGACGCGTGTTGCACCTCGTCGGTGCGGCCGAGGACCACGGCGGGATCCTCAGCGTGGTGCGGGGCCTCGCGACCGGTTGGCTCACGGGCGATTGGGAGCATGTCCTGTGGATGAATTCCCGCTTCCTCCAATCGCGCCAACCCACGCTTCCCTGCCGTTATTCGCCGACCGCGCTCGACGAATCATCGAGCCATCTCCGGTTGCTCGTCGCCGCGTGGAAATCGTGGCCCGGGCTCGCCCGCCTCCGGCGCTCCGAGGGATTCGATCTCTTCCATGCCCACTCGAGGGGAGCCCTTCCGCTCGCGTGGATGGCCCGCCGCAAACGGATCCCCGTGCTTTTCACCAATCATGCGTACGCACGGCGCACCGGCCTCTACCGCGCCGCGGCCCGCTCGGGTCTCCCGATGGTCCTGCTCACGCCGGCCATGGCGCGGCACTACGGGATCGAGCCCACGGCCGGGCGTTGCGAGGTGATTTCGGAATGCGTCGCCGACCGGTATTTCGACGGCACCCTTCCCTCCCGCGAGGAGGCGGCACCCGACCGACTGCTCCGCTTGGCCGGCATCGGGAACATCGTCCGCTGGAAAAAATGGGACGTCCTGCTGGAAGCCATCCGGCGCCTTCCGCCGGAATCGAGGGCACGCGTCCAAGCCACCGTCTGGGGACCGGTCCCGGCGGACGTGGATGCAAAACGCTTTCACGAGGACCTTCGCGCGGCGGTTCGTGGTCATTCGCTCGAGCGACAGATTCGATTTGCAGGACCCACGCCAAACGTCGCCGAGATCCTTGCCCGTTCCGATTGGTTCGTCCTCCCGTCGACCAACGAACCTTGCTCGGTGGCGCTCCTTGAGGCACTCGCTGCCGGTGTCCCGGCCATCGCCACCGCGTCGGGCGGCAACGTCGACCTGATCGTCGACGGCAAAACGGGCACGCTGTTCCGGGCGGATGATCCCGATTCGCTGCGCGACGCGCTCGCGGGAATCCTGGACGGACGCATCCGCCCCGAGTCGCCCGCGTTCATCCGCGAAAGCGTCCGCGCCCGCTCGGCAACTTCCGTCGCCGCCGAATACCGGTCGCTCTACGATCGGCTGGCGCCCTCCCCCGTCCCGGCATGAGCGACACCGCCGGCAGCAAGCACGCGGTACCGCGCGTCTTCGGACTCGACCTGCTGCGGGCCGTGGCGATCGTGCTGGTGATGGTCGCGCACTCGCGGCCCAACGCGCTCTATGGGACTTCGATCGGCGCGTACTTCGAGGGACTCGGGGCGCCCGGGGTCGAGATCTTCTTCGCGCTCTCTGGATTCCTGATCGGGGGAATCCTTCTCCGCGAACTCGCCGAGCCCGTCGCGGCCGGGTGGCCCGACATCGCGCGCTTCTGGAAGCGACGGTGGTTCCGGACCCTTCCGAACTACTATCTTTTCCTCGCCATCCACGTCGCGCTCGCGTTCGGCCGCCACGACGCGAGCCTCACGGCCCTCGCGATTCTCCCGCACTTTTTCTTCGTCCAGAATCTTCTCTCCGCACCGCCTTGGTTCTTTTTCGGATCCTGGACGCTCGCGATCGAGGAATGGTCGTACTTGCTCCTGCCCCCGTTGCTGTGGATCGGACGCCGGCTCGGTTTGCCCGGACCGCGCGCGGCCTTGGCCGGCATGGCGGTTTTGCTCGTGGGATCGATCGGGCTCCGGCTCGCGACCCATTCCGGCCACGATTGGCCGAGCCAAATCCAGAAGGCCGTGCTGAAGCGACTGGACGCGCTGCTGTTCGGCGTCGCGGCCGCGTGGGTGGCGCGGTATCGCCCCGGCGCATGGCGGCGTCTTGGATTCCTCGCGGTGCCCGGCGCGATCGGCCTGGCGGTCCTCGCGGTTCTCGCCGTCCGCTGGGGGAATTTCTCCGGGACACCGGATTGGATCCGGGTGCTCTATCCGACCGGACTCGGGATATCCTGCGCGTGCCTGCTGCCGTGGGCATCGCGTCTGACCGCCGGCGAGGGCGCGTTCGCCCGCGCGGTCCGCTTCATCAGCCTCGTTTCGTATTCGCTGTATCTGAGCCACGTCACGCTCCGCATCGTGCTCTATCAGGTGTGTTTCATGGTCCTCCACCTGCCGACGAACTGGGGCGGCGAGGTCGTGTTCCAAATCGTGTGCTGGGCTTCCTACATGGCCATTGCGGGCGCCGTGTACCGGTGGTTCGAGAAGCCCGTGATGGACCTCCGCGACCGCCGCGCGTCGTAGCCGCCGACGTGAGTCGGTGGACCTCAGCCCTATCCCGTTCGGCGCCCCAGTCGTCTTTCCGAATGACGCTTGCCTTGCCCTCGCATCGGCGGTTCTCCTGCCCCCGCCCGGCGTCACCCAATACTTTTCCC
>JANYDN010000252.1 GCA_025363585.1 Verrucomicrobiota bacterium
CGCCACGTTCCGTCGCCATGGACCATCCGGGTCAATTGGAGCGCAAAGATGACGCCGGTCGTTCCGGGCTCCGCCGAGGTGGGACGGACGGCAGGAACCCGTTGTGAACGACCGGCGTCAAAACCGGATCGGGACGGCCGAGACCTTGCTCAACCCGTCGCGAGATAAATGGGCACCGATTCCTGGGACGGCCCGCGCGGACCCCGCGCGTTTCCCGCCATCAACCGGTGCAAAACTTCCACCAAAGCGGCCAGTGCCAACGGCTTTTCGCAAACCGCCAGCACGCCGGTGACGGCGGACGCAAAACGCAAATCGCTCCGCACCGACATCAAGACCACCCCGACCCCGGGATTCACCCCGCGCAATTGTTCCAGCAACTCCCAGCCCGTTTGGCCGCCGTGGCCAACATCGAGCAGGACCAGATCGAACAATCCCGCCGCGTACCGATGGATCGCGCCCGGTCCCGTCCCGACCGAACTCACCGCGAATCCCTCGCATTCCAAAGCCACCCGCAGCGAGTCACGCACTTCCTCGTCGGAATCCACGAGCAACAATTGCCCGGCGGCCATTGCCGCCGAACCCTCGTTCGTTCCCGGTGTCGCGCCGATCGTCACGGGTTGCCTGCTTCGCCCCGATCACTCCTTCGCGGGCGTGGCCGGACGGGGCGCCGTGCCCTTGGTGGACTTGGACTTCTTCTTGTGGCTCTTCTTCTTCGCGGACGCCTTGGTCTCGGTGCTCGATTTGACGGCGGTGGACGGGGCGGACGGTGCGACGGGCGCTTCCGCGGCAACGGCAACGCCGGCGAACGAAAGCAGGATCGAAACGACAATGACTCGGAACTTATTCATGGAGGCCGACGTTAGATTCAAAAGACCGGGGAACGCAACGGCGGGACTCCTCCCGTGGGGCTAACCCTCATGACGATCCAACCTCTCGTCGTTGATCCCGCATGGCCAGCAGACAGGCTGGTACCATGCAGAGGACTCCCGCCGCCGCGGCCGAGGACGCGAACGCCCCCGACGATCCATCCCTCCGCCAGCGGCGTGCCAACATCCCGCACCGAAAAAATCCGAACATTTCCGAATGTTTCCTTGGAATCCCACGGCCACCCGCGCCGGCCGGCCGGTCAGTTGGAATCCGAGGTGGAAACAGAGTTCTCACCGCGTCGCAGGCGAAACCGTCGGGGAACACGGCGAATCCCCGCGAATCGGCGAATCCGTGGGCTGTCGGTTTTGGCACAGCCCTTGTAGGCTTCCGGAAACGATGGTCAGGAACCTCAACCGGCGCATCACGCTCTTCGCGTTCGCTTTGGTGATCGCCGCCGCCACGCTCGTCTGGGCGGGAACCGTCGCACGGATGACCGCTTCCCAACTCGGGAGCCAACTGTCCGAGGAACAGATCCAGAGCTTCCGCATCGGCGACGAGTTCAACGCCGACCTTCGTCACCTCCAGAGCCTGCTCAACCGCTGCGAAATCCAGCGCGACGAGGAATCCGTCCGACAGTTCGCGACCTCCCAGAGTCGCCTCGACCAGTGGCTCGCGGACCAGGAGAACCGCATCCGCCGCCCGGTGGAGCGCCAGTTGCTCAAGCGGATCGACGACGTTTACGACCGCTACACGATCGAGGCCTTGGCGCTCATCGGCCAAATCCAGACCAATGCCGCGCGCGAGGTCATCGCCCCCTACCGCCTCCGCGTGGACGAAAGCCTGAAGGAACTCGGCGAACTCGACAGCACTCTCCTCGCGGCCCACCAGAGCGCGCTCGAGCAGGCCATCGACGCCTCCCGGACCCGGCTCACGCTGATCCAATGGATCGTTCTGGGCTCGCTGGCCGCCATCATCGCGCTCGTCGCGTTGCTGGCCGTCTTCATCTGGCGAGATCTCATCGAGCCGCTCCGCCTGCGTCTGGTAGAATCCGAGGATCTCATCACCCAACAGGAGAAGCTCGCGTCGCTCGGCGTCCTCGCGGCCGGCGTCGCCCACGAGATCCGCAACCCGCTCACCGCGATCAAGGCCCGCCTCTATTCGCAACAGAAATCCCTGCCGCAGGGATCCGCGGCCGCCGAGCATGCCGTGGTCATCAGCCGCGAAATCAACCGGCTCGAGCAAATCGTCCGCGGGTTCCTCGATTTCGCACGGCCCGCCGATCCGGTGCCGGAATCCCTCGAGGCCCACGCGATCCTGGCCGAGGTCCGGGATCTGCTCGCGCCGGCCTGGGAAAAAGACGGGGTCGAGCTGCGCGTCGAGCCCGGCCCCGACATTGCCTTCGACGGCGATCGCGCCCAACTCCAGCAGGTGTTGATCAATCTCATCCGGAATGCCGTCGAGGCCGCCGGGTCGGGTTCCACCGTCATTCTCCGTGCCCGCGCCACCCAAACCAAACTCAAGGGAATCCACGTCGCCGTCGTGGTCCTCGAGGTCGTCGACCGCGGCCCGGGAATCCCGGCCGAGGCGCGCGAGCGTCTCTTCGACCCGTTCTTCACCACCAAGGAGGACGGCACGGGCCTGGGACTCAGCATCGCCGCGCGCATCGTGGAGAAACACGGCGGCGCGCTCGAATACCAGACCGATCCCGCCGCCGGCTCGACGTTCGGCGTCGTGCTTCCCCGCACCCTCCCCGCTTGAAACCCAACCCGCATCCCACCTTGAGCCGATCCCCAAGAATCCTGCTGATCGAGGACGACCCCGGCCTCAGCACCGCCCTCGAAGGCGTGCTCTCGGCCGAGGGCCTCACCGTCGTCGCCACCCGCCGCGGCGACGAGGGATGCACCCTCGCGGAAACCAAGCCGTTCGACGTCGTCCTCACCGACCTGCGGCTTCCCGGCATGGGCGGGCTCGAGGTGGTCCGCCGCATCCACGCCTCTGCCCCCACCGTTCCCATCATCCTGATGACGGCGCACGGCACCACCGACACCGCGATCGAGGCCATCAAGATCGGCGCCTTTGATTTTCTGCTGAAGCCGTTCGAGATGGACGAACTGCTCGCGCTCGTCGAACGCGGCGTTGACCAAGGCCGCCACGCGGCGGAGGCGCTCGAGCTCGGCGGCACGCCCACCAGCCCGGGCACGATCGTCGGACGCAGCCGCGCCATGCAGGCGGTCTACAAGGAGATCGGTCGCGTCGCCACGAAACCCGTCACCGTCCTGATCCGCGGCGAGACCGGCACCGGCAAGGAACTCATTGCCCGGGCGATCTTCCAGCACAGCGACCGATCCAAGAAGGCGTTCGTCGCGGTGAACTGCGCGGCGATCCCGGAAACATTGCTCGAAAGCGAGTTGTTCGGCCACGAACGCGGCGCGTTCACGGGCGCCGTCGAGCGGCGGATCGGGCGCTTCGAACAGGCCGACGGCGGGACGCTGTTCCTCGACGAGATCGGCGAGATGGGCGCCAGCACGCAGGCGAAGTTGCTCCGGGTGTTGCAAGAGCGCTGCATCCAGCGGCTCGGCGGACGCGACACGATCCCGATCGACGTCCGCGTCATCGCCGCGACCCACGTGGACCTCGAGGACGCGATCGTGGCGAAACGTTTCCGCGAGGATCTCTTCTACCGGATCAACCAATTCACCATCAACCTCCCGGCGCTGCGCGAGCGTCCGGAGGACATCATCACGCTGGCCCCGCATTTCCTGCGCAAGCACGCGGAGTCGCTGGGAATCCCCTCGCCTTCCGCGACGCCCGAGGCCGTGGCGGCGCTCAGCCACTATTCGTGGCCGGGAAACATCCGCGAACTGGAGAACGTCGTGCGGCAGGCGTTGCTCTTGGCCGGCAACCATCCGGTCACGCCCGTCCACGTCCTGCAGGTCCTGGCCGGCGTGCATCGTCCTGGGACCGCAGCGCCCGAATCGTTTTCGCAGATGGTCGGCGAGGTCATAGCGGGCGCGCAGCGCGGCGAGATCGTCGATGCGTACGATGTCCTTCTGCGGCGTCTCGAACGGGAGTTGTTCTCGCAGGTGATCCAGGTGGCCGGGGACAACCAGGCGAAGGCCGCGCGTTGGCTGGGGATCTCGCGCGTCACCATGCGCGAAAAGCTGCGGCAATACGGCCTGAAAGAAACGCCCGATGCGAACGAACCGCGCGATCCCGCGGCGACGTGAACCCCGGCATGGGTGGGTGGCGTCGGCCCCGACGCCACTTCCCTCTGGCTCTTGTCTCGATCGTGCCTCACGGAACCAGCCACACGTTCGTGCGTTGGTTTTCCTTCGCCGCAAGCTGACGCCACGCTTCGGTGAGCCGGGCAGGCGTCACCTGATGAACACTGCCGTCGCCGAGAAGTATATTGCCGGCTTTCCGGTGCATTCCGTCCGTCCAGCCGAGGACGTCCTTCGACGAAAGTGTGAATCTCGAAGACGACGCCACCTCCACGCCGTTGGTCGTCAGGTTACGGTCGCCGGAAGCGATGCTCTCCGGATCCTCCTCGCTCTGTCCCAGGTTCAGGAAATAGCTGAGCTGGTCGTTGCGAACGAATGCCCGAACCGCGCCTGGGTCTCCGGACGCCACAAAGGAGTCGGCCGGGATTCGTTGCCGGTCGGCCGGACAATGCAGGAGCATGGGCGTGCTCAGTTCATTGGAGTGGGCCGCGAAATGCGCCCAAGTCTCTCGCGCGTCGGTCGTGTATTCCTTCGTCCCACCCTCGGCGATCGGGTTCCACCACGGATGGTCTTCCCTGCAGCCGGTGGAAAATATTCTCGAAGCCAGCCCGATGTTTTTCAGGTTGTTGACGCACTTTTCCCTCTGCCGTTGGGACCGCAGGTGCACCCACGTTGGGGACGTCGCCGCGAGCAACACCAACAGGATCGCGAAGATTGCGACCACGTCGACGCGCGTGAAGCCGCGGTTGGATTCGCGTGGTTTGGTTCGCATGGGGTCCGCGATTCGACCGCGACGGATTGCTTTCCTCACAAGCCGTAGAGCGGGCGTCCCCGCCTGCGCAAATCACGGGCGTCCCCGCCCGTGCCCAGCAATTCGTGGCACGTTGCACCGGGGACGGTGCTTTTCTGCGCAGGCGGCCTGCGCGCCGAAGCTGGGCAAAGGCGGGGGACGCCCGCTCTACGCCACCGCCGGGGGCGCCCGCCCTACGCGCTACAAAAAACCGCGCCGCTTGCAGAGGCGGTCTCCCCGGATACACTGGTCGGACGATGAGTTTCGTCGCGGCGTTCGACCGCCTGCCTTTCGCCAGCCTTCTCGACCGCGCCCACACGGCGCCGGCCGCGGAGGCGCGCCGCATCGCGTCGTCGCCCGATTCCCCCGCCCTTGCCGACTTCGCCGCGTTGCTCTCACCCGAGGCCGATTCCGAACTGGAGCTTCTTTGTCGTCGCTCGCAGGAGATCACCCGCCGCCGGTTCGGCCGCGTCATCCGACTCTTCGCCCCGCTCTACCTGAGCAACGAGTGCATCAACAACTGCGCGTACTGCGGGTTCTCGCGCGACAACGCCATCCTCCGCGTCACGCTCTCGCCCGACGACGTCGCCCGCGAGGCGCGCGAACTCGCCTCCCAGGGTTTCCGCAACATCCTCCTCGTCGCCGGCGAACACCCGAAGTTCGTCTCGAACGACTACCTCGCCGAATGCACGCGCGCCGTCCACGGCATCGTGCCGTCGGTGTCGCTCGAGGTCGGGCCGATGGAAACCGAAGACTATCGTCCGATCGTCGCCTCCGGGGCCGACGGCTTGGTGGTGTACCAGGAAACGTACGACCGCGAGGTCTACGGCCGGATGCACACCGCGGGTCCGAAACGAAATTTCGACTGGCGGCTGGAATGTCCGGAACGCGCGTACGACGCGGGCTTCCGCCGCCTCGGCATCGCCGCGCTCTACGGGTTGGCCGATTGGCGCCGCGAGGCGATCGCGGTGGCGGCGCACGCGGAATACCTTCTGCGGCGTTGTTGGAAATCCATGGTCACCGTTTCCCTGCCCCGCCTGCGTCCGTGCGCCGGAGAGTTCCAGCCGTTGACCCTGTTGTCCGACCGCGAGCTCGTCCGCCTCGTCGCCGCGTTCCGGATCGCCTTCCCGGACATCGGTCTCGTCCTTTCGACGCGCGAGCCGGCGGCCTTGCGCGACGGCTTGTTCCCTCTCGGCATCACGCACGCCAGCGCGGGATCCCACACCGAACCCGGTGGCTACACCGGAGCCGGCCGCGACCAACTGCACACCACCGTCCGGGGCCGCGTGGTCGCGCTCGGCGGGGACCATGGTCCCGGCGCCGTCGCCACCGCGCAATTCGAGATCGCCGACAACCGCACCCCCGCGGCCGTCGCCGAGCGGATCCGCCGCATCGGCTACGAACCCGTCTGGAAAGACTGGGACGCCGCCCTGACCGCCTGAGTTTTCACCCGTGTTCACCCTGTCCAACCTCGCCAAGGGATTTGGCGGCCGTACCCTGTTCTCCGACGTCAGCCTGACCATCAACCGGACCGATCGTCTCGGCTTGGTCGGTCCCAACGGCGCCGGCAAATCCACCCTCTTCAAGCTGCTCCTCGGCGACGAGGAACCCGACGAGGGACTCATCACGCGCCAACGCGGCGCAACCGTCGGATTCCTCCCGCAGGAGAGCGCCCCGGCCGGCGAGGAAACCGTCATCGAGATCGCCACCGGCCAACTCCACCACCTCGACCATCATCTGGTCGACGGACCCGACATCGCGAAGGCCAAGCGGATCCTCAAGGGACTGTCGTTCCGCGAGGAAGACTTCGACCGTCCCGCGCGCGAGCTTTCCGGAGGTTGGGTCATGCGCACGCATCTGGCGCGGTTGCTCGTGCAGGAGCCCGACCTCCTGATGCTCGACGAGCCCACGAACCATCTCGATCTCGAGACGTTGCTGTGGTTCCAGGAATATCTCCGGGGGTATCCGGGCGGCATCGTGGTGATTTCCCACGACCGCGAGTTCCTCAACCGCCTCGTCACGGGGATCCTCGAGTTGCGGAGCGGCCGCCTGTGGCGCTTTGCCGGCAACTTCGACGATTACCTCGAGAAGCGCGAGGCGCAGGAGGAACAGCAGTTGGCCGCGTTCAAGAACCAGCAGAAGGAAATCGGGCGCCTGATGGATTTCGTGAGCCGTTTCCGGGCGAAGGCCAGCACCGCCACGCGGGCGCAGGCGAAGCTCAAGCAGATCGAGCGCATGGAACGCGTCGACGCGCCCGAGGCCGCCGCCGCGACCGTCGGCTTCGCGTTCCCGCAGCCGGAATCCAGCGGCCACCGGGTGCTCACGCTGCGCGGGATCGACTTCGCCTACGGCGCGCATTCCGTCTATTCGGGACTCGATTTCGAGACCACGAAAGGCGAACGCATCGTGCTCGTCGGGCCGAACGGCGCCGGCAAATCGACGCTGATCAAACTCCTCGCCGGCGTGCTCGTGCCGCAGTCCGGCGAGCGCGATCTCGGGATACGCGTCAAGGCGGGCTATTACTCCCAGTATCGGACGGAGATGTTGCAGGCCGAACGCACCGTGCTGGCCGAGGCGCTCGACACGCCGGCGCGCGTCACCGAACTCTACATCCGCACGCTTCTCGGCTGCTTCCTTTTCAAGGACGACGACGTCTTCAAGAAAGTTGCCGTGCTGAGCGGCGGCGAGAAAAGCCGGTTGGCATTGGTCCGCATTCTCCTCGATCCGCCAAACCTCCTGTTGATGGACGAGCCGACCACCCACCTCGACATGGCCAGCATCGACGCGCTGGTCGCCGCCCTGAGCGAGTACACGGGCACGCTCGTGTTCATCAGCCACGACGTCTATTTCATCCGCGCGCTCGCCACGAAGGTGATCCACGTCCACTCCGGCAAGATCACGCCGTACAGCGGCGACTACGATTACTACCTCGAGAAGACCAAGGCCACGTCCGCGCGCACCGCGTTGACCGCGCCGGTCGACGGTCGCCCCGTCGGAAAGCCGGCCAACGCACGCCCGGCGGGCCCGGCGCGTGCGGAAGAGATTCCCGACGCGGCCAGGGTTTCGCAGAAGGACCGCAAGCAACTCGCGGCCGACGCCCGCAAGGCACTCGCGGCGCAGCGCCGCGCCGTCGTCAACTTCGAGGGCTGGATCGCGTCCGCCGAGAAACGCCAGCAGGACCTGACCGCCGAGTTGGAACGGCCGGAGACCTACTCGAAGTCCGGGCGGGTGAAGGAAATCAACCAGGCGTTGCGCACGGTCACGGAGGAGATCGCGCGCCTGAACACCAACTGGGAAACCGCCGCCACGCGGCTCGCGGAACTCGAGGCCAAGTCCGCGACCGAGGTCGGCACCGAATCCTGACGCCATGATCGCGCCCTCGTTCCCGTTCCGATGGCTCCGGACCCTTGCGTTCGCCGCGCTGTCCGCGTGTGCCGCCGCCCGCGCGGCCGAGCCCACGGTTCGCGTCCTCGTTTGGGACGAACGACAACCGCAGCAACGGATCGCTTACTCGAATTTCATCGGCGGCGAGATCGCCGCGGCGTTGGGCAACCGTCCCGGCATCGAGGCGCGCACCGCGGCCCTTGACGATGCACGCCAAGGCCTCGATCCCGCGGTGCTTGACCACGTCGATGTCCTCGTGTGGTGGGGCCACGTCCGCAACCGCGAGGTTTCCGCGGAAACCGGAAGGGACATCGTCCGCCGGATCCAGTCGGGCAAACTCTCGTTCGTCGCGCTGCACTCCGCCCATTGGTCCACGCCGTTCATCGAGGCCATGCGCGAGCGGGCGCGGCACGATGCACTGGACGCCCTGTTGCCGGCGGACCGCGCCGCGGCCGTGCTGGTCGAGACCAACCGTTATCCCGCGATCTACACGCCGCCGCGCTTCGACGATCTTCTCACGCCGGTCGCATGGTACAGGAAACCACCGACCGGACCCGTCGAGATCACGCTCGCGCAGCCGAACTGCTGCTTTCCCGCGTATCGTCCGGACGCGATGCCGAGCCATGTGCGGGTGCTGAAGCCCGGCCACCCGATCGCGCGCGGATTGCCCGCGGAGTTCCAGATTCCCAGCACGGAGATGTATTGCGAACCGTTCCACGTCCCGCCTCCCGACGAGGTGGTGCTGGAGGAACGCTGGGCACCCGGCGAATGGTTCCGCAGCGGCTGCGTGTGGTCTCTCGGCAAGGGCAAGGTCTTCTACTTCCGTCCGGGCCACGAACTCTACCCGGTGTTCAAGGAGGAGAATTGCCTCCGCGTCATCGAGAACGCCGTGCGATGGCTGGCCGGGGAACAGGCGGAGAAGTAGTCAGTAGTCAGTAGTCAGTGACCAGTGGTCAGCGGTCAGACTTCACGGGTCAGTCGTCGTTCCGCCGGGTGCGGCGCACGATCAGGAGCAAGTGCGCCAACTGCAGGATGGACGTAAGCATGGCCGCCACATAGGTCAGGGCGGCCGCCCCAAGGACGCGCTCGACGCTGGTTTCCTCGGTCGGGGTCACGAGTCCGAGTCGGATCAATTGTGCCTTGGCACGCGCGCTGGCGTCGTACTCGACGGGAAGCGTGACCACTTGGAACAACACGGTGACGGAGTACAGCACGACGCCCGCCAGCAGGAGCCAATGTCCGAGCCCGGATCTGGCCGCGACCATGCCGAGTCCGAATCCCACCATGATCGCGAGGGTCGCCGCGTTGGTCGCGAGGCCCGTGATGCCGACCATCGACATCCGGAGCGTCAGGAGCGCGTACGCGTTCTTGTGCTGGATCGCGTGCCCGACCTCGTGCGCGGCGATCCCGACCGACGCCAGCGAACGCCCGGTCAGGACCTCGTTCGAAAGGAACACCGCGCGTCGGGTCGGATCATAATGGTCCGAGAGCGAACCCTCGACCGGGTAGATCTCGACGTTCGCCATGCCGTTTCGGTCGAGGATCAACCGTGCGGTATCGCCGCCGGTGAGCCCGCGGGCCGCCATGACTTGCGAGTAGGTCCCGTACGCGGCGTTGAGCCGCAGCCTCGCCCAGACAGTCACGAGGACTCCCGGGATCGTCACCCAGAAATAAGGATCGATAAAAACCAATGCCAGCATCACCCGGTCTCCCGCTTGTCATCCAACCGACCGACCGGGCCAACTTATCCAATTCCCTCCCTCGCGCAACCGTGCGCGCGGGAACTTTTCAAAACCCCGGGCCAACGAACCGGATGCCATTCCCGCGACTCTCGGCTACCGTCGACCCGTGCGCACCGTCGTGCAACGCGTCAGATCCGCCGCGGTCGAGAT
The DNA here is from genome assembly GCA_025363585.1 of Verrucomicrobiota bacterium. Taxonomy (GTDB): domain Bacteria; phylum Verrucomicrobiota; class Verrucomicrobiia; order Limisphaerales; family UBA9464; genus UBA6176. Next base: position 10,155 of record JANYDN010000252.1, read on the forward strand.
CAATGGCTCGCGCCACGCCGCGATTGGCCCCGGGCTCCTGGTCCTTCTCGGCGTCGAACCCATCGACACGCCCGACGACGTCGAATGGCTCGCGACCAAGATCGCGAATCTCCGGGTGTTCGACGACGACGCGGGCGTCATGAACCGATCGGTCTGCGACGCCGGCGGCGACATCCTGTTGGTGAGCCAATTCACGCTGCTGGCGAGTACACGCAAGGGGAACCGGCCCTCGTATGCGCGCGCCGCCCGACCCGAGATCGCCATTCCCCTCTACGAATCGTTCCGCGACCGCCTCTCGGCGATCCTCGGTCGTCCGGTTCCCACCGGCGTCTTCGGAGCCGACATGCAGGTCTCGCTGGTCAATGACGGTCCCGTCACCCTTTGCATCGATTCCCGCGCACGGGAGTGATCCGCGCGGCCGTTTCGAAAACCTTCCATGCCCACCGACGAAATCTTCGACGTGGTCGATGCGGACGACCGCGTCATCGGCCAACTTCCGCGCGGCGAGGTCCACCGTCTTGGACTCCGCCACCGCGCCACGCATGTGCTCGTCTTCAACGCGCGCGGCGAACTCTTCCTCCAGCAACGATCGCTTGCGAAGGACATGTGGCCCGGCGTCTGGGATTCGTCGTGCTCCGGCCACGTCGATTCCGGCGAGGACTACGACGCCTGCGCGCGCCGCGAGCTCGGGGAGGAGATCGGGTTGGTCGACCGCGCGAGGCCGGAGCGTTGGTTCCGCCTCGAGGCGACGCCGGAAACCGGGATGGAATTCTGCTGGGTCTACCGCCTGCGCGACGAGGGCCCGTTCAGGCTCCAGGAATCCGAGGTGCGCGGCGGCGGATGGTTCGGACGCGACACGATCGATTCCTGGATCCTGCACCGGCCCGGGGATTTCGGGTCCGCGTTCCGCGTCATCTGGAGCGAGCTGGCGATCCGCAGGGAATTGCTCGACCACTGACCACTGACCACTGACCACTGACCACTGACCACTGATTACTGACCACTGATTACTGATTACTGATTACTGATTACTGATTACTGATTACTGACCACTGACTACTTCCCTGATCCACCCGTCGTCATCCAACCGCGCGACCAGCGGAAGATCGTCCTCGACCGCGCACACCGCGACGTCCGCCGCGAGATCGGGGATTCCCAGAAGGCGCCGCGCGTTGCGCGAATGCGCGGCCATCGCGCCGACCAGATCTTCGGCGCCCGACCGGTAGATGTTCCGCGCCATCCGTGCGGAATCCATCGTCGCGACCGATCCCAATCCCGGCCAGAGCCGGTCGACGATCGCTCCCGCGCCCAGCACGTCCTCGTACGCCGCGTCCTCGTGCGTCCCGCTGCACACCATCAGGACCTCGCCCCGCGCGTTCCGCGCGACCCACGCCGCGATCGCCGCCGCGTTCCGGAGGCCGGCCGGCAGCACGGCCGCCGCGCCGGCGCACGCCCGCAATGCGCGGGTACCGTTGGTGGTCGTCATCGCCACGCGTCGTCCGGCGATCCGATCCGCCGTGAATTCCCGCGGCGAATTCCCCAGGTCGAAATCCACGCCACCGGAGATCGACGCGCGGATCCGCAATCCGTCGCGCTCGCCCGCCAACAGGACGTCCGGCTCGGCGGACCGGCGCGCGAGCGCCTCCGAGATGTCCGCCGCGGGCGCGATCGCGGCCGCGCCGTTTGCCAACGCCGTCAGCAGCGTCGTGGTCGCGCGCAGCACGTCGAGCACGACGCAGGTCGCGCCGGACAGGTCGCGACCGCGCAACGCATAGAAGTCCGCGGGCGTGAAAAGCACCTCGATCGATTTCATTTCGGTTCCGCGCTGGCCGCGCGGCGTCGTGCCTCAGGTTGACCGCGCCGCGCCTTTGGCGCCATCGCGCGCGCATCCTGTGCGGCCCATTCGCGGCCCAGATTCACGCGGGCATGATGGAAAAGGTATTGCTGGGCATAGCCGCCCCGCGGGCCGAAATGCGTCTCGCTGAACCGCAGCAGCCGTTCCGGAGTCAGCCGTCGCGCCCGCGGGAAATAGAGTCGGCGCAACGCGCGCGAAACCCAGACGTCCACCGGGAACGCCTTTTGGAAACCGAACCCGAACAGCATCGCGCAGTCCGCCACCTTACGGCCCACCCCGGGCATTCCCATCAGCGCCGAGCGCGCCTCCTCGTGGGTGCCGCGCCGGACCGCGTCGAGATCCAACCGACCCTCGGCCACCGCCCGCGCGGTCGCCAAAAGGTACGGCGCCCGGAAACCCAGCTTGCACGCGCGCAGCGCCGTCTCGTCCGCCGAAGCGATCCGCTCGGGGCGCGGGAAGCCGTTCCGTGGTTCAACGCCGTGCGGCACTTCCAATTCCTCGCCATGCGCACGCGAGAGCAGCCGGACCATTTCCTGGATTTGCACCACCCGCTTCGTCGTCGAGCAGATGAATCCCGCGAGGCATTCCCACGGATCCTGCCGCAACAACCGCAACCCGTGGCACGCCGCCACCGCCTCGCGCATCGGCGCGTCGTCCGGAAAGGTCGCCAGCACCGATGCCATGTCCTCGTCCAATCCCAGGTAATGGTCGAGCCACGCCCAATCCCGTTCCGGACGCGTCGTCGCGAGGGTCCACGCTCCCGCGTCCGCCTCGATCCGCACCCAGCGTCCCGCCACGATCCCTTCCCATCCCGCGCCCACGCGCGCCCAACCAAACGCCTGCCCGCCGCCCAGCGTCGCGTCGAGATCGTAGTCGTCCACCCGGAGCCGGCGGCAAAACGGTGGGAGTCCCGTGTTCATTTCAGGTTCCGGCAGGCGTACGCGTGGTACAAATACATCTCCCGCCCGCGGTACATCGTGTGGATCGGTTCGAGCGGCTCGATGGATTCGAACTGTTCCACCAACTCCGGCGGAAGCGTGGGTTTGTCCGTGGGATCGTCCGAACCCTCGAGGATGAAGATCGCGTTCTGCCCCTTGCGCGCGCGGTACCCGGGCCAGAAAGCCAACTGGCTGTGCGCGATTCCCGTGTCGAGTTCGTAGACGAACGGATCGCGCGGGAACGCCTCGCGGGCCTCCGTCAGGTAAAACGTCACCTGCGCGGCGCGACCGTAGTGATCCGCGATCACGAACACCGGTTTTCCCTCGGCCTCGAGTCTCTTCCGCGCCTCGCCGACCTTCGTGGCGAGGTCGCGCTTGCTGTGCACCCGCCGCAAGGGATCGCGCGTCGCCGTCAACGGGTGTCCCGTGATCCTCGCCACGAGGTTCGTGTCGTGGAGCAACGCGACGAACGGGATGCCCACCGCCAATCCGGTCGCGAGCCACCGGCCCACCCGCACGCCATCGGTCTTCCAACGGCGGTGCCAATACAGCGTCGCCATCAACGCCAACGGGACGATCCCGCCCGCCACCCAGTTGGGTTGGACGCGCGAACGGAAGGTATACGCGAGATAGAACAGGAGGATCGGCGCGCCCATCACCCACAGGTAGCGCTCGATCGGCGGCGCGGGCCGGCGCCACACCGACCAACCGGCGACCACCGCCAGAACGGCGAACACCGGGTTCATGAGCAAGGGAACCACCAGCAGGAAATCCTGCACGTAGCGCGTCGTGAATTTCCACGGTGAGTTCAGCCCGCCGCGTTCGCCCAGATGCCGGAGCGTGATCCAGTCGTGTTGTTGGTTCCAGACCACGACCGGAATCGTGGACAACGCCAGGATTCCCAGCGCGAGCCAAGGCCCGGGCCGGAGCAATTGCCGCCAACCTCCCGGCACCACCGCCAGCGTCGCCACCGCGCACGCCACCTGGAATGGCGCGAAATATTTGCTGAGGAAACCGCCGCCCCACGCCACGCCCACCCACACCCACGACGCCGTCGAATCCTCCGTGATCGCCTTCCATCCGGCCAACATTCCCACCGTGCAGAAAAACACCGTCAAGGGGTCGATGGTCAGCAGGATCGATCCCGCCGCCAGCAGCGGGATCGAATTCAGCACCACGAGGAAGACAAAGCCCGTGCGCGCGTCCGTCTGGCGCGCGACGAAGCGCTGCAGCATCCACCCCAGCACCGCGGAGATCAGCGGGGGCAGGAAGCGCACGCCGAGTTCGCGGTCGCCCAGCAGGTGCGTGCCCAGCCAGTGCGCGCACGCGATCAACGGCGGCTTGCTGTAGTAGGAAAGGTCGAGGTGCTTCGACCACATCCATTGGTAGGCCTCGTCCTCGCTCAACTCGATGATGCCGGCGCGCACGTAGTACCAGCGTCCGACCAGCAACACCGCCGTGAGCAGCCAACCCAACCGCGTCCAGTGCGCCGAGGTGTCGCCCGTCGTCGCCTCGCCCTCGTCGGGCGAAAGCAAACGCGGCAATCGACGCCACCAAATCGGGAACCACGCGCGTCCCACCGTGGTCCAGAGCCAAGCCGCCATCTTGGCGAGCACGGTGCCGTACAACGCGCCCAACGCCCAACCCGCGAGGACGTCCGTCGGGTAATGCACGCCGAGATACATCCGCGAGATGCCCACACCGAAAGCCAAAGTCGCCGCGATCCACCAACGGCGCCGGTAGAAAATGAACGTCACCGCGGTCGCCACGCCCCAGATCGCCGCGTGCCCGGAGGGCATCGAGTACGAGGAACCCTTGCCCGCCAGCAAGCGCGTCTCCGGATGGTCGACGAACGGGCGTTCCCTCACGATGGCCCGCTTGAGTTTGCCCACGATCAACGGATCCCCGATCGCGATCGACGCCAGCAACACCAGCGTGAAGAGACGGCCCCGACGCCCGCACCAGATCCACAGCGCCAGCACCCAGAGCATCACGAGCGGGACGAACAGCGCGTTGCCGCTGAGGAATTCCATGACCGGATCCAACGCGGGCGACACCAGATCCCGGTTGAAGAACCGGAACACGGCGTAGTCGATGCTCTGCAGCCAAGGCATGCGCGCATTCTACCCGGAAGCCGGCGCCCGACCAGAGTCTCGGTTCCGCAAAACTTGCGCGGCGATGGCCGGCGCTGGTTCCCTTTCGGCGTGACCGACCGTCTCGTGGTCTTCCTGCGCGCCCCCCGCCCCGGCACCGTGAAGACCCGCATCGCCGCGGAATTGGGCGACGACCAGGCCCTCGCGATCTACCGCGAGCTCCTGGCCGTCGTCCTCGACGCGCTTCCCACGCGGCTTCCCGTCGAACTCCGGTTCACGCCGGACGATGCCGGTGCCGAGATTCAACCGCTGCTGCGTTCCGGTTGGACCGCCGTGGCCCAAGGCGACGGGGATCTCGGGGAACGATTGGCCCGCTCGGCCCGCGACGCTTTCGAATCCGGCGCCCGACGCTGGGTCGTGATCGGGACCGATGCCCCGGAGATCACCGCCGCCGATCTCGCGTGGGCCTTTTCCGGACTCGTCGCCAACGACGTCGTCGTAGGTCCCGCGTTGGACGGCGGTTATTGGATCCTCGGACTTTCCCGATTCACGACCGGACTGTTCGAGGGAATTCCCTGGGGCGAATCGAACGTGCTCGAGGCCACCGAGACGGCCGCGCGCGCCGCGGGGCTCCGACTCTCGCGCCTGCGACCGCTTGCCGACATCGACACCGGCGCCGACTGGCGTGGCTACCAGACCCGCGTGCGACGGAACGAAGCGGGAGAGGGCTGACGTCAAGGCCGCACCCAAATGCTCCGGAATGTCGGGGGTGCGCCGGGCTTTTGGTGGTGTCCGTCGTCGCTTACCACGAGCAACCGTGGTTTGTTTTCCTTGCCGAACACCGCGATTCCCTCGGGGTTCATATGTTTCAATCCCGGTGCCGGGATCTTCTCGGGCTCGGTGGCCGTCCCGTCCCATCGGTACAACACCGAGTTCCCGCCCGGCCCCGGATTTCCGGCGACGATGTAGTAATGGTCGCCGCCCCGCGTGATGTCGCGGACACCGCGCCCGCCAAGGTTCAATCGCACCGGATCGCCGAACACCGGAGTCTTGCCATCGACGGCCTCGCGCGGGTTCAGCAACGGTGCCAACACCGCGCTCGTGCCGGCCAATGGACTTCGGAATCCGACCCAGACATGCCCGTCCGGCGTCGACGCGATGCCCTCGATGTTGATGCCCCCCGATTCCGGCGCGCGCCCGGCGGCGGCGTCGAAACCGAGCGCCACGTAGCGGGGATCGCCGACCAACGCCACCAGCAAACCAGTGCACGGCGAACCCACCGCCTCGATGTGGACCCGTTCGTCGTTCACGACGATCCGCGTCGCGATGAAGCGCTGGCGTTCGGGACGTTCCCTGCCCTCCTTGTTGCGGCCATGCGACCCGATCCAATAGACGAGATCGCCGATCCGCGTGCCGCCCTCGAGGTCGAACTCATCGGAATGGCGTAGGCCGAAGAACGCGCCGCCGAGCGAGAACGAGGCGACCGGCGGGCCACCACGATCGGTGGGATAAACGCGGATCCGGTTGTCGTCGCCGCCCGCGGTGGCGAATCAGCGGTCACCGACCGGCACGGCGGCCGACGCGTTGGCCATTCCCGCGTGGACCAACGCTTCCTGGGGCGCCGCCGTGACCCGCGGGACGGCGTCCGGTCCAACCAGCGCAAGGACGAGGAGGAGGACGGGAAACAAACTCCGTGGGGCCATGTCCCAGCCTCGCCGGACGACACATCGCGGTCAACCCGCACGCCGGCTTGGCGAAGCGAACCCGAACCATTAGGATCACAAACATGCCCGAGAAGACGCTGGCCGAGGTTCCCTCGCCGCTCCGCGAACTCCACGAAAAAGGGATCGCCGCGCTGCAGAAGAACAATCTCGATTACGCCATCACGCTGTTCATGCAGGTCCTCCGCCAGGAGCCCGCGCTGTACGATTCCCGCCAAGCCCTGCGTGCCGCGCAGCACAAGCGCACCGGCGCCCGCGGGGGCGGATTCCTGAAGCGTTTCATGGGATCCGCCAACACGCTCACCAAGGGCCAGCTCGCCCTCCGGTCGAATCCCCGCGAGGCCCTGGTCGTCGCCGAGGAGGCTCTCAACGACGATCCCACCAACGCCAACGCCCACCAACTCCTCGCCGACGCCGCGATCGCCTGCGATCTCCCGCGGACCGCCCTGCTTTCCCTCGAGGTCGCCTTCAAGTTTTCCCCGGCGGACCGCCGGCTCGCCGAGAAACTCTCCGACGCCGCCTCCCGCACCGGCCAGCGCGGGCGTGCCGAGAAGATCCTGCGCGACCTGCTCTCCACCGATCCCCACGACCCGCGACTCAACGAGAAACTCAAGAACCTCCTCGCCAACCGAACGCTCTCGGAAGGCGGCTACGATCAACTCGCGTCCGGCACCGGCTCTTACCGCGACATCCTCCGCGACAAAGAGCAGGCCGTCGTCCTCGAGCAGGAACAGCGGAGCGTGAAGGACGTCGACACCGCGGGACGCATCATCCGCGATTACGAATCACGCCTCGCCTCGGAGGGGAACAACCTCAAGTTGCTGCGCGACCTGGCCGGCCTCCACGAAGCCCGCCGGGAGTTCGCCAAGGCGCGCGAGTATTACGGCCGGATCATCGAGATCGGCGGCGTCCAGGATCCCACCATCCTGAGGTCCATCCAGGACCTGCACGTGGCCGAGTTCGACGACCGGATCGCCCGGCTCGATCCCTCGGCGCCGGACCACGCCGCGCAGGAAGCGGCGCTCCGTGCCCAACGCGCGGCGTTCATGCTCGAGGAAACCAAGAGGCGGGCCGATGCGAATCCCGCCGACTTGGTCGTGCGCTACGAACTGGGGGCGCTCTATCTTGCCGCGGGCCGCGTCACCGAGGCCATCGCCGAACTCCAGAAAGCCCAGAACAACCCGAGCCGCCGGCTCGCCGCGATGGCGTTGCTCGCCGATTGTTTCGCGCGCCGCAACATGAACGATCTCGCGGCGCGCAAACTGCAGGAGGCGCTGAAGGAAAAACTGGTGTTCGACGAGGAGAAAAAGGACCTGCTCTACCGCCTCGGCTGCATCCTCGAAAAAGTCGGGCGCACCGAGGAAGCCATCGAGCAGTTCAAGGTCGTCTACGAGGCGGACATCGGGTTCCGCGACGTCGCGGCCAAGGTCGACGCCTACTATTCCGCGCAGGGCTGAATGCCCGTCCCAACCGAAACGGTGTCGTCCCGACGGCGTTCCGCCTTTCTTCGGCGCCCGGCAGCCGCCAGCATTCACGCGCTTTGAAACTCTCGGTCAAAAGCGACTACGCGGCCCGCGCCGTCCTCTCCCTCGCCCGGCGCTACACGGCCGGGGTCCCGACGCGGCTCGACGACATCGCCGCCGAGAACGGCCTGCCCGCGAATTACCTGGTGCAGATCCTCATCGAGCTGAAGTCGCGCCAGATCGTCCGCTCGGTCCGCGGCAAGGAGGGTGGATACCATCTGGGACGTCCGCCGGCACAGGTGACGATGGCGGACGTCATCGAATGCGTGCACGGGGCGCTCTTCGAACCCCCGGCCATGGCGGACGGCCAGTGCCCCGCCGAACTTCGCGAGGCTTGGCACCGCCTCCAGATCGCGGTCGAGACCGAGGCACGCCGCATCAACTTCCAGATGCTTCTCGAGGCCGCGGGCGAACGCGACCGGATGTTCTACATCTAGCGGGACGCGCCGGGAAAACGGGGATTCCTCACGCCAAGGGGAACCAAGGCCGGCCAAAGCGCCATGATGGTGGATTGGGAGGCCCTCATCGAATCCCACCGTTCGGTGGGATGTTACCCTAGCGGATTCGGCCCCCTTTGATGGTCTTGGTCCGCCTTGGCGTGAAATAATTCCTCTACCGCGACTACCTGCGTCGCGCTCAGGCCGGCTTCCCGGGCAACAGGATGGTCTGCGTCGGGAACGCGAACTCGATCTTCTCCGCGTCGAACCGCTCCTTGATCGCGAGGTTGAGATCCTGCAGTCCGGCCGCGTTCTCGCGCGCGTCCGTGCTCGCGCACACCCACACCAGGTTCAGGTTCAGCTGGAAGTCGCCGAATTTGTCGAAGTGCACCAGATGGTCCGCCGTCCGCGGATGCGACCGGCAAATCTCGCCCAGCAACTCCACCGCCCGGCGCACCCGCGGCACCGGCGTGTCGTAGGTGATGCCGATGTTCATGACGTTCCGGATCGTCGGGCGCGCCGTGATGTTGGTGACGGTGTTGTTGCCGACCTGCTTGTTCGGGACCGTCACGAGATGTCCGTCCACCGACCGCACCCGCGTCGCGCGCAACCCCATCTCCTCGACGACGCCGTCCACCTCGCCGCCGACCTTGATGCGATCGCCCACCTTGAACGGCCGGTCCATGAACACCGCGACGGCACCGAATAGGTTGGCGACGGTATCCTGCGCGGCGAGGCCGAACGCGAGACCCAGGACGGACACGGAGCCGAGCAGCGCCGTGATGTCGAACCCCAGGTTTTGAAGGAGCGTCAGCGCTCCGACGATGCAGATGACGACCTTGAGGGCCTTGCCGACAAGCAGCAGGAACTGGCTGTTGAACTCGCGGTCGCCATCCGGTTTGAGACGCTTGCGCCAGATGCCGACCACCGCGTCCATGGCCTTGGTCAGGACATAGATGATCGAGACGGCGACGATGATGAACGTCATCCGGGAAAGGTAGTGTTCGACCGTGGCCGGCCAGTGGAAAAGCTTGAGGCCAATGTGGAGCAAGATGACGAACGCGATCACTTTCACCGGCCCGTCCGCGAGCCCGACGAGCACGTCGTCCCATTCGGTATCCGTCTTGCTGGCCCAAGCCTTGAGCCGGGTCTTGATCAAGTAGTCGAGAAGTTTGGAAACGCCGAACGCGAGCGCGAAATAGATCGCGGTCGCGAGGTATTGCCAGCGGGGATTGCCCCACAGCGGACGCTGCAGGATTTCGATGTTGCTGAGTCCGAACGAGAGCTCGTTCTGGTACTTCTCGAACCCGCGGTCGACGGTGTCGGCGATCTTGTCGGCCGCGCGCTTCGGGGGCGCGTTCGTGCCCGCGGGCGCGTTGGTGGCGGCGGCGGTCTGCGCCAGCGCCGACGACCATACCGCCCACACCATCCCGGCGGCGCAGGCCAGGACCCACAACCGGACGAACCAAGGCGATAGTTTCTGCCACTTCATGCGGCCGGGGAAATAGCGGCGGACGCCCGCGGATGCAAGGCGCCGTCGCGTCTCAGCCGGAAGCAGGCAGTAGCGGCCGAGGGATTATCTCACGCCAAGCCGGGCCAAGGCCATCCAAGGGGGCAAAGACCGCCGGCGTGTCGTTTCACCGAACGGTGGGATCCAATCTCTGGTTCCCGATACCCGTTCCCGCCTTCTTGGCCGGCCTTGGTCCCCCTTGGCGT
>JANYDN010000272.1 GCA_025363585.1 Verrucomicrobiota bacterium
TACGCGCGCGCCGCGCAGGACTTCATCCCGGAGGATCCGTTGAACCCGACGCTCCTCGGTTTCATGTGGAACGATTTCACGTTGTTCGCCGGGGAGCCTGGATTCGCATTGGATCCGGGCCGCGCGTTCGTCTATGGCAAGCGCGCCAGCGAATACCTAATGGCGCGGACCCGCTCGGCGACCAACGGCGTGCAGGCCGTGATCCGCGGGCACCAGCAGGCATCGGCGATGACTCCCATGATGCGCCGCCTGGTGGCCAGCGGCGGAGTCTTTCGGCATTGGCAGGAGAAGGATTCGGAGTCGGTCGCCGACGGCAATCCCGCCGAACTCGCCAAGGTCATCGACAACTCGCCGACGCGCGGCATCCCGCAGGGATCGGTGTGGACGCTGAACATCTCGCCCGACACCGCGTACGGCGAGGCCTGCGGCTTCGACTTCGACTCGTTCGCGATCATCACCACCGCGCCCGCCTTCTCCGACTGGCGGTTGCGGGTGGTCGATATACCGGTCGCGTTCTGACCTTCATCCGCGCGATGCAGGCCCGATCACCCTTTTGATTTTGCGCTCTTCCGACGCGGCATGGTTTTTTGCGGCGCCGGCGCTGTTCCGGCATCGCGAAGCGTGAGCGGGACGAACGGGACGAATCCCTTGGTCCCACCGACCGCGACGGGCTCTGACGCAAGCGTGGCGCCGAGATCGTCCCGCACGACGAGTTTCCAGGTCGCCTTGGGATTGATCTCGCAACGGGGAATCTGGATGGAGAAATCGCCGGTGCGGTTCGTTTTCACCTCGCGGACCACGGTTTCGGTCTTGTCCGACATGGCGATCAGCCGGACGACGACGTTTTGCGCGTGGCGACCGTCGTCGGTCTGGATGCTGCCGAAGACCGCCTCCTCGTTCGTCCCGGCCGGGACAAAATTGCGGGCCCGCTCGACGGCCGAAGCGACTTGATCCGCCAATGCCACGCAAGCTTCCCGCTGGCCGCGCACGCGCGCGACCTCCGGAGCTTTTTCACCCAGGGCCGCGGCCAACTCCCGCTCGACGATCGCCAACCGGGCCGCGTCACGACGACGCCTGCCGCCGATGGCGGACAGCAACCCGGCCTGACGGGTCTCGATCGACGACAGGCGGTTGCCGAGCGCGTCGACGGCGGCGGACATCCTCGGGGTAAGAATATTGGGATCGGTCATGTTGAATCCTGTTAGCCTTGGAATTTGGTCGTCGCCACGAGGCGCCGAGCGATGTTCTGGCACTTCGCCGAGAATATGATTTGGTTCGGGGCATCGATCGTTTGATCGGAGCCGATGACATTCAGGCAGTGCATGGATTGGTTGGAGGAAACGATGACGTCGCGTGCCGTGGCGGTGACGGAGAACGCGGCCCCGTCGGGGATTTCCCAGAACGAATTGCCGGTGATGGAAACCATGTTGCCGTACGCCATCAAATCGGTCCCGAGTACCCGGCCCGGCGCCTCCGCGACGAACTGGTTGCCGGCCACCTGGCACGCGCCGAAGCCAAGGATCCCGAAGGCCCACGCGCCCGTCTCCACGGTGCCGTTCTCCGCGCGGTAAGTGACCTGGTTTCCCAGAAACAACACCCGGCCGTCGCCGAGTGCGCCGAGCAAACCGGGCCGGGGACCGAGCGCGGCCGGGGCGAAGAAATTCGACAGCATCAGGAACGACGTCCGCCCGGCGCCGAAGATGTCGCCGAAATTATATATCAACACGCCGAACGCCATCGAGGAATCGACTATCGGTTGCTCCAGCGCGCCGTTGGAAACCAGCGAGTTGCCCTGAACCGAAACCGGACCGATCGCGCCGACCAACAGCGAGTGCCCGGCCGGCGTGACAACGACGTTGTCGTGGACCCGCATGGCCTGGTCGCCGGTGCCAAACGCGGCCAAGGTGTTCGAATCCGGATCCGCGGCGATGTCGATGGCGATGATCCCGCCCTGCGGATGGTCCAACCGCGGCACCATGTTGCGGCAATAACCCAGGACGGCGTATCGGGGAATGGAATCGGACGCCGACTGGAACAAGGTGATGACGACGCGCTCGATTCCGGGTCCCTGCAGCGGCACTACCTGAACGCCACCGCCGCCGATGCCCACCATGGCAATCTGCTGATTCTCCGAACCGAATGCCGCGATCTGGATTTTGGTGGCGCTGCCGCAAAGAACCGTGAGTTCGACGCTCTCGGCGGCCGGATGCGCGAACGCGATCTGCTCGGCCCCCGGCAACCCGACCACCATCGCGCCGTCGATCGGGGTCGGGGCGATCGCCGCCGACTTATATAAGATGCCCTTGTCGTCGGCGCGCAGGACCACGAGGCCGAACGGATCATGCCGGGGATTCGCCGCCGGGTTCGGCGCCGGCACCGCACGATAGTCGACGCACCGCATGGCAATGACTCCCCGCGCCGAACCATTTTCGACGATCGAGTTGCCGTCGATGTCCACGACCGCGCATCCCGTCAGGAAAATGCCGCAGGCCTCGTGCGTGGCGCCGCCGTTGCCGCGGATCTCGTTCGAGCGGATGCGGAGGTTGCCGACTTGCTCGAGCACAATGCCGCCCAACGCGATCGGGCTGCCGTGAATCGCGCCCCGGGCGTTGGCCAGGATTTGGTTTTCGGAGATCTCAAGGAAGCGGACACCAAGCGAACGGGCGTCGTCCTCGTACAACGTGCGGATGCCGCTCTCCAGGTTGGAGCGTATATAGTTGCCGTGGATCTCGGCGCGCGCGATGCCAAGCGCGAACGGCAGCGTCGACCGGAGGCCCTCGCTGAAATCGACCACGCCGCCCAGCGCAATGCCCGGCGAGTGGCCGTCTTGGATCCGGTTGCCCGCGATCCTTATATCGCGCGAACCATCCAGAACGTGGATGCCACCCGTCAATTGGTTCGACGCGATCTCGCAATCGCTCGCCAGCACCTGGATCGAATGGCCCGACCGCAGCGCGTCCAGATGGCAATGCGACACGAAAAGTCCCCGGGCGCCGCGGGCCACGAGGCAAATCCCGGGGGCGCCAACCACCAATCCCTCGAACCGCACGTTGCGCGCGCCATCCACCACGAACGCGCCGGCGGCCGTGCCACGGACCGGCGAGCGGGCCCCGCAACCGCGGATCACGACGTTGTCGCGCCGCACCACCACCGGCGCCGTGAGCACATGGAGCCCCGGAAGAATGCACACCTCGGCCAACTCGGCCGTCGCCGGCAACGCGTCGACCGCGTCCTGGATGCTCGCATAATCCCCGCGCCCGGAGGAACCGTCGCCCACCGTGACGGAACAGCAGCAGCAGTCGTCGCCGGCCTTCGGGAATATATTGCGGCAATCGTGGATCGTCGCCGTGGCGGGTCCGGTCCAAGTCACGATGGCCAACTGCGCGTACACGTGCTCGATGCCCCGCGCCGCGACGCCGGCCAGCGTCTCGATGGATCCGTCGGTCGCGCGCGCGGCAAACATCCAGTAGTCGCCCGTCTTGAAATTGCCCCCGCCAAAAGCCACCTGGACGCCGTCCTCGAGAACGGTCGCGGTGGCGGCGGTCGGAAGGGCCGCGACGGGTTGGTCCCAGCGCCGGACCCTCGGGTGCGCGGTCATCGAACCGGACACCGCGGTGCCAAGCGTCAGTTCCCGGTTGGCCGGATCGATGTGTTGGACGCGCGCCATGGTTCCCGGAATTCCCTGGAACTCGTTGCCGTCGTCCAACACCTCGACCCAATCCCCCTCGTGCAATGCCAGCACCTGGTCGCGTCCGAGGCGCGTCACCCGGATCTTGGTGGGTTGGCCCACGACGAATTCCGAAATGGGGAACACCACCGAACCGTTGTCGCGCGACCACTTGAACGTCGCGATGCCCAGCGCCCCGCCCGCATGGACCTCCACGCGATACAACCTGTTTTCCAGTCCGCGGTATCCCGCGGTCGCGCCGATCAGGCACGGATCATCCTCGGGCGGGACCGGGACCAGCGACGCGCTCATGAGGGCCCCGCTGGGCGCGGGCAACGCTGCCGTCGAACAAGTCACGCCGGCGGCGGCGCCCTCGTTGATACGGATCTGGAACACCGTCTGGAGGCGGGTCGTCGTGTCGGGACCGCCCAACGCGATTTCCTTGATCAACGGATCCTCGATCGCCGTGACGTGCCGCTGCCAGACGTCTAGATAGACGGTGTCGACGCGCCCGCCTGCCGGCACCGGCGTGAAGACGAGGGGCGACGTAGGCGGAAACGGCTGGGTAAGATAAGTCGTGGCCGCGAACAACTCGCAGAGCAGGCCCTTGGCATGGAATCTTCCCGCGGAGAGGTTCAGGTCGCCCCCGCCGACCGGGATAGTGATCTGGAAGCCCGGACTCAACGCGGGCGCGCCGCTCTCGACGCCCGCGAAGTCCATCCGCGAGATCCGGTCGAGATACGAATCGATCGCCGATTGCTCGTTCCAGTCGGCATCGAGATCCACGCGGCCCTGTTGCTTGAAGACGTTGGTGTAACGCTTGCGCGGATCGAATGTGAATCGTGTGAAGTCGCCTTTCATGATGGGTCCTAGGTCAAATAGATGAGTCCCGGCTCGAGGCCGAACGGCAGGTATTCCTCGAGCCGGATCCGGAGGTTGGCTTCCCGTTGCGGCTGCAACAGGAGATTGAAAGCCCCCATTTCCGACTCGTTCTCCGCGCCCGTCTTGATCTTGCAGGCGGAGTCGCCCGCGAGCTGCGCGTAGCCGGGATCGCCATGGCGCGCCGACGTATAGGACGGGCGGATCCGTGTTCGCGCGAGCTCTTCCAGGATCGGGTCGGAGATATTCTCGATCGCGAGATCCGGCTGGCACCGGTAGCGCCGCGGAACCCGCGAGCCGGGGGTTATATAACTAAACCGCACGCATCCCTCCTGCCGACGGTCGGAGCGGGCGATGCCCTGGAAGATCACGTTCGAGGCGAGGGTGATCTCGCGGAAATGGCACGCGCCGAACACGGTGACGTTCTCGAGGACCACGGGCGGCGCGGGTTGATCGCCTCCCGGCCCGCCCGCCACCGAGGGGCGGGCCGATTCGAGTTCGAGTTCGACCAGGCTCGTCGGATCGGCCGGCCGGAAAACGAACGTCGCCGAAGCCCCATCGCCACCCGGAAGCACCAACAACCGCGATCCGATCGCGAACACCTCCGTGCCGGTGAACTCGGGCTCCGCGCCCGCCGCGCGGATCGCCGTCTCCAACGTGACCGCCGCGGCCGGCACCGCGGCCGGAAAACCCGCGGGGCTCACGGTCCTAGGGCCCAGTCGCGCCGAGGGCGTGCCGATGACGAGATCCAACGTCGGCGCGGGATTGGTGAGCGCGACGGGCGCGACCAGATCCCCGGAAAGCAGTCCGAACGACTCGCGCGCGTCGGACGCGATCAACCGCCACTGCGTCGCCGTGGTGTCGCCCGGCGCTTCCTGGACCGCGACCCGGCCGTTCGAACCGGACATTATATATAGCCGGTCGCCGCGCGACAGAACCCCCGCCCCGGCAAAACCGGGCGCCGGACTGGCGGCGCGCAATGCCGCCTCGAGCATCTGCCGCGCGTCCCCGTGGTTCGCCGGGATCCCGGCCAACTGGATGATGATCGGCCCGTCGTCGCCGATCGTCACCCGCAGCCTCGGCGGGGCCGGCGGAACCGGGAACGGCGCGAACGCACCCGACACCCACACGGGGACTTGCACGGCACGGCCCTCGGCCCGCGACGTGTCCACGATGGAGTCCCGGATTTCCATTCCTTGAACTTGGTTCGGTACTTCCACCGAACCCACGACGCTGCCGACGATGACGACGCGGAGGTGGACGTTGCTGGGATCGACCACCAGGCTCGGGGCATCCGGAGCGCTCGCATTTCCGGACTCATCGCGGCCAAGGCCCGGCACGAGGGTCGAGTGAACGATCCTCAACTCCCCCAGGCTGCCGTGGACCGCGAGTCTTCCCGATTGCCGAATCCCGTTCATTTGGAACCGTCCGGTCCCACCCGCCGCGGTCACGTCGATGTCCCCGAGGACCGTCGGCCGCCGGCCGTTGCGACCCTGCAGTATCAATTCCCCCGACGGGATATTAATGGCGAGATTCCCGACGAGCGTCCGGTTGTCGTCGATCTCGATCACCAGCGTGGGGTCCGCGACCGGATTCCATGCGGCGATGGCGGCAGGGATCGTTGGTTGGTCCGTCGGAATGCGGATCCAACGGGTTCTGAATTCAACCGTCCCGCCGGGATAGCGGACGTTGTCGAGGCGCCCGACGGCCGCTTCGCCCAGGCGCGGCGGTCGTTGCCGACGGTCGTAGGGTCCCCCGCCGATGCCGGCGCTGAATCCATAGCTATGGGTCGCCTGGACGCGGCTCGTTGCCGCCGGTTCGCCGCCCAGAGGAAACGCGAACCGTCCCAGACGCACGTCGACGCCCACCTTGTTCGTCAGCCTGAGTGCTTCCGCCGTGGCGACGTCGGCAGGAGTCGTTCGGACCCGCACGATGGCACCGTCGACGCCCGGCAATATAAGAAGACGCGACCCAAGCGGGATCACGAGCGCCGCCGCGAACTCGGGAAACGCGACGGCATTCACGGCCGTCGCGATCTTTGAAGCGGCGTCCGCCACCGACACGGGCGCCGCCGCCAGCGTCAATGACTGCGGGGGATTCGCACCCATCGTGACTTCCAGTTGTGGAGCGGCCGCGAACCCCACGGGAAACACCGTGAGATCGCCGGACATCACGCCGCTCGCGGCGGTGGGCGCATTGAGCAGCAGGTCGGTGACCGTGGTGGCATCCGCCGCCGTTGCCGCGAAAACCAGCGCTGCCCCGCGGACCCCCGGGATCACGAGCAACCGGTTTCCGACCGGAACCACGCGGACTCCCGCGAACGCGCGCGACGGAGCCGCGCGTCGAATCGAGTCCTCGAGCGCCGCGGCGATGGCCGCGATCGTCCCCGGTCCCGATGGCAATGGACGCACGGCATGAGGTCCGTCGCCTGCGATCGTCAGGCCGACCTCGGCGGCAGCACTCGCGATGTTCGGCGCGGCCAACACGCCCGAGAAAATCCCGCTGAATGCCGCCGGCGGTCGCTCCCACGCCCCCAGATCCTGGGGCGTGACGTCGATCGGCCGGAGATCGACGGCATCGACCGTGATGCCGATGCTCCTGTTCTTGCCAAAATAAACGCTGGATTCCGGCCGGGGCAAAAACCCTCGGGCGGCGGCGATATCATTGCCGAAGGCGAGCGGACGAATCGGTGTCTTGACGTGGATCTCGGAGGAAAGCCCCGTCTCGCTCAACTCCGGTTCGGGCCTCGTGAACAACGGCGCCGGGCATCCCACCGTGTCGAAATGCCAGCCGTGGGGGTGGGTGGTCGATTGGCGCGGGTCGACAAGGTCCAACGGGTAGCTTTCCAGGCGCCAGAGGAAGAACCCGATCTTCCTGATATTATACCAACCTTGGTAACGGCGGATTCGTCGCACGTCGACGGTGTGCGTCGTGATATCGAAGGCGCCGTCGAGCAAATCCATCGCCTCGATGTTCCTCACGTGGGCCGTCCCGACGCGGTTGGAGGCATCCGGGTCCGCGCCCGCGGCATTGGGCGCCGGCGTCACGCGCAGGTGGTTCAGGTTCTGGGTCCATCCCAATTGCTCGAAGAATGCCACCGCGTGCGCGCTCCACCCGGTGACGTCGCGCGCCAATTCCTCCAGCATCGGCAACGTGCCCTTGCGGCGGCGGTAATAGATCGTCTTCGCGACGTCGGCCCGGCGACCCCTGACCGCCTCGTGAAGCGGGTTGTTGGCGACCAAGTCCCCGATATAGGGAATGACCCATTCCGCGCACGTCTCTATGAAGAGGTCGTCATATAATCCGGCGACGTCGTCCTTGACCAGGTTGGCCTGCGCGGACATCAGGTCCATCAAGGCCCTGAGCGCGTATCCCTGCCCCGCGTCGTCCGTGCGATAGGTCTCCGGAAGCAGCGCGTAGAGATCGATTCTGGAATTGTTGTCGGCCATGGCTCACTCCATTCCGAGACCCACGCGGATGTCGGCGTCCGGATTTTCGACGATCGAGATCTCGTCCCCGAATATCCTCAGGTACTTCTGTTGCGGCGCCGCGGTGGCACCGTGGCTGGCCGTGTCCGCGGCGCTCTTGAACGAAAGGGTGTCCACGTCGGCGGCGACCACGCCCTCCACTTTTTGAAGCGTGGCATAGATGGAACTCAGGTGGACCGCGCGCCCCAGCGCGTTGTTGGCGAATTCGAAATGAACCGAGAGGGCGCGCGCCGCCGCGTCCAAAACGAGGTCTTTCGAATGGTCCGCGTCCACGAGGATCGTCGCCTCGACGACGACCGGTATCCGGCGATGTCCGCGGACCGTCAACTTGCGGTATGGGTCGCGGCGCGCGTCGAGATCCGCGACGAGGCTGGCCATCAACGCATCCGTCACGACGATCCCGTCGGTGCCGGCCACGGTCAGCACGACAGCCTGTTCCCCGGCGTCCCAGACCCAGGCCGCGAGTGCCCCGCCGATCCCGGGAAACGCGCGCGCCGAATCCTCGAAGTCGCGTAGCGATACCACGCGCCCGAACGTCCGCACGGTGTTCGGCGCGTTGGTCCGGGAACGTTCCATCGTCTCGGCGTCCGAACCTCCCTGCGCCACGATCGGATTCGAGACCGAGCGCAATCCCACCGGTCGATCCATCGGGGTCCGCAAGGCTCCCGCCACGACGTTCCCCGCGAGCCCGAGTCCCTGCCGGTAGAGCGCGGTGATATTCGCCTTGCCCGAACCGAACCGCGCTCCCGTGATCCCGTCGCCCGACTTCACCGTCATGACGCCCGTGCCATCGCGCGACGTGGTGAATACCCGTTCCCGTTCCGTCCTGCCGTAGAGCGACGGCACCTCGTGCCAAAGGACGTCGTCGATCCGCAACCGCAACGTGCTCGCCACGCCATTCGGCGCGCCCGCGCTCAGCACGTGCGTCACGGGCGATTTGGCGAGCCGGAAAGTCTGGAAGGACACCGAGGCATCGCCGCTTCCCACGATCTCGCTTGCGACCGTCTCGCCATGCGTGGCCTTGACCACGTTTGCATAAGCGATCGCCGTCGCCTGCTCCAATGCCGGCTTCCCGTCCGCCGTCACCGCGGGCGTGACCGTGAGCACCGTAAAAGCGCCCGAACTTCCGATGCCCGTCACCGTGACCGACCGCGGACGGAGGGTGGCGTCGTCCACGATCAGGGTGCGCTTCAAACCGATGCCAACGGCGTCCTCATTGCGGAGATAAAGTTGGTTCCCGGAAATGGTCGTGCCGAACTCGACGGTATCGAACTGCAGGCCGGGCTCCGCGAGTTCATATAAGACCACGTTGCGGAGATCGGCGACCACCACGCCGATGGGCACGTCGAACCTTAGTTTCGTGACCGTCGCGGAGAGCGGACCTGCGGTGCCCAACTCCTGGCGGATCGCCACGATCGTCAACAACCGCTGCCCGGCGGGGGAATGGAACAGCAGGCGAATCCCGACCCGGAGATTGTCGACGATGCCGTCCAATCCCAACTCGCGGTCGGTGGCCAGCAGGCTCGTCGTGGTGGACTGCGCGGCGAATGTCAGGACGCGGGGATCGCTCGCGGTGGGCGTCGAGACCATGACCGTGGTGGGCGCCTGCGAGCCGTATAACCTGAGTTTTCGCGACCACTTGGACAAGGCGCCGTGCTGGAAATCCGCCTTGAACGCCGGCGAGAACGTCAGGCGCCGCCGGCCGTCGATAGTCTCGAGGACATCGACCCGCTTTTCCTCGATGCCCACCGACGTACCGTCCTTGAACGCGACCAGCGCGTCGCCCTTCACGAGCGGCACCGGAACCGGGGATCCCGGCGCGATCCACACCCGCGCGCTGCCCAATGCAAGTGGGATATAAGTCGACGGTTGCGGGAAAACGCGGACCACATTGAGACGCGCGTCCGCCGGCTGCGACTCGACCGTCTCGAATTTCTGCGGCTTCTC
>JANYDN010000285.1 GCA_025363585.1 Verrucomicrobiota bacterium
CCGGAAGTTCGAACGTGGTCTTCACGACCCGAACTTCCCATAAATATGGGAGCGGTCAAGCGCCTCACCCCAACAGCTTTTTCAAGACCTCTCCCTCGACGTCCGTCAGCCGGTAGTCCCGGCCCTGGAACCGGAACGTCAACCGCAGGTGGTCCAGTCCCAACAGGTGCAGCATCGTCGCGTGCAGGTCGTGCACGTGCGCGGTGTCCGCGACGGAATTGAATCCCAGCTCGTCGGTCTCACCGATGGTCTGCCCGCCGCGGACCCCGCCGCCCGCGAACCACATCGTGAACGCGTCGATGTGGTGGTTCCGTCCGGTCTTGTCCCGCGCCTCGCCCATCGGCGTGCGCCCGAATTCGCCGCCCCACACCACCAGCGTCGAGTCGAGCAAACCGCGCGCGCGGAGATCGCGCACCAACGCGGCGCAGCCTTGGTCCACCTCGCGGCAACGCGCCGGGAAATCGTCTTCCAGCGTCTCACCCGGCCCGCCGTGGCTGTCCCAATTGGTGTGGTACAACTGCACGAACCGCGTCCCGCGCTCCACCAAGCGCCGCGCCAAAAGACAATTGCGCGCGAAGCTCGGCCTGTCCCGCTCGCACCCATATTGACCCAGCGTCGCGTCCGTCTCCCGACGCAGGTCCATCAGTTCCGGCGCGCTCGACTGCATCCGGTACGCCATCTCGTAGCTCGCGATCCGCGTCAGGATTTCCGGATCGCCCGTCTCGACCGATCGGCCGAGGTTGAGGTCGCGGATCGCGTCGATCGCGCGGCGTTGGCGCGCGGCGTCGATGCCTTCCGGCGACGAGAGGTCGAGGATCGGATCTCCGGAACCGCGGAGGGGGACTCCTTGATAACTCGTGGGAAGAAATCCCGAACCCCAATTCACCGCGCCGCCGCGCGGTCCGCGCGGTCCGCTTTGCAACACCACGAAGCCCGGCAGGTCGCGCGATTCCGACCCGATGCCGTACGTGACCCACGCGCCCATGCTCGGGCGACCGAACTGGCCGCTGCCGGTGTTCATGAACAACTTCGCCGGCGCGTGGTTGAAGAGATTCGTCCGGCACGATTTCACGAACGCCAACTCGTCCACGATCCCCGCCGTGTGCGGCATCAGGTCGCTCACCCACGCGCCCGATTGCCCGTGGCGAGCGAACGGGCGCTTGGGTCCCAGCAGGGTCGCGTGGTTCTTGAACGACGAGTCCATGAACGCGAATCGTTTTCCCGCGACGAACGATTCCGGGATCGGTTGCCCGTGGAGTTGCGCGAGCCGCGGTTTCCAGTCGAAGAGTTCCAGTTGCGACGGCCCGCCGGCCATGAAGAGGAAGATCACCGACTTGGCTTTCGCCGGGGAATGTCCGGGCCGGATCCCGCCGCCCGAACCATCGTCCGCCGCGCGGAGTCGTTCGTCGGCGAGCGACGCCAACGCGAGCGAGCCGAGCCCGAACCCGCAACGTCCGAAGAAGTGGCGGCGCGTGATCGATGCGAGGGGATCGTGGTTCGTGTTCATTCCCGGGTGAGCGTGGCGTCGAGATTGAGAAGGACGCGCGCGACCGCAAGCCACGCGTCGGAATCGCCCGCGCCCGCCGAGCCCGCCGCGCGCTCGGCGCCAAGCAGCGCGACGAGTCGTTCCGTTTCCTCCGCGCGCGGACGTCGACCAAACGCGCGCCGGCAACCGAGCGCGATCCGTTCGCGATCCGATCCCGGCGCTGCCGCAAGCCGCGCTCCGAACGCGATCGCGATCTCGTGGAAAGCCGGGTCGTTCAAAAGCGTCAGCGCCTGCAACGGTGTGTCGCTCCGGAGCCGGCGCGTGCACGTGGTGAAGGTGTCGGGCGCGTCGAACACCGCCATCGCCGGATGCAGCGTCGAGCGCTGCAGGTGCGTGTAGAGCGCGCGCCGATATCGGTCGCCGCCGGTGCTGGCCTTCCATTCGCGCTTGTTCTGCGTGAACGCGCCGAGGCCCTCGGGCTGCGGCGGGAACACCGGCGGCCCGCCGATGCGCGGGTCGAGCAGGTCCGCGATCGCCAGCGCGTTGTCGCGGATTTCTTCCGCGTCGAGCCGCAGGCGCGTTTGCCGCGCGAGGAAATGGTTCCGCGGATCGGCCGCGAGGTCGGCCGGCCGCGTCGCGCTCGCCGCTTGATAGGCCTCGCTGGTCACGATCAACCGGTGCAGGTGCCGTAGGCTCCAGCCGTGCGCGCGGAATTCCACCGCGAGCCAATCGAGCAACTCCGGATGCGACGGCGGCGTGCCCATCGTGCCGAAGTCATTCTCGGTCTCGACCAATCCGCGCCCGAAGTAGACTTGCCACACGCGGTTGACGATGACGCGTGCGGTCAACGGATTCTCCGCGGACACCAGCCAGTCCGCGAGTTCGCGTCGGTCGGGTCGACCCGTGGCGACGCGACGCACGGGCAGGGATTCGGGCGTGGACGCGACCACCGGCGCGCCCGGACGCGTGAAGTCGCCTTTCACGAACACCACCGTCGGCCGCGCGTTCGTCGCCTCGCGCATCACCAGAGTTTCCGCCACGCCCGGCCTGCGTTTCCGATGCGCGGCGAGATCCGACTTTAGCCGCGTCGCCTCGGCGCCCGTCGCTGCCTCCACCTCGCGCTCGAGTCGCTGGAGTTCCCGTTGCCACGTCGCGATCGCGGCGGCTTCGCCCGGCGCCGGAAGTTGGATCGACGGGCCCGTTGCCGCGTAGTCCGGCACCGCGTGCCCATCGTTTTCAGTCGAGTTGAAATACGCGAACATCCCGTAGAAATCGCGCTGCGTGAACGGGTCGAACTTGTGGTCGTGGCACTGCGCGCAACCGATGGTGACGCCCAGCCAGACGGCCGACGTCGTGTTCACGCGGTCGATCACGCTCTCGATCCGGAATTGTTCCGCGTCGACCCCGCCCTCGTGGTTGATCTGCGTGTTCCGGTGAAATCCACTCGCGACCAACGGATCCGTTCCGAGCGCCGGATCCGCCGCCGCGACGAGATCGCCCGCGATTTGCCAGCGCGTGAACGTGTCGAAGGGAAGGTCCGCGTTGAGCGCGCGAACCACCCAGTCGCGGTACGGCCACACGGAACGCGGCGCATCGACGCTGTAACCATTGGAGTCCGCATAGCGCGCGCCGTCGAGCCACCAGCGTCCCCAGCGCTCGCCGAGATGCGGCGATGCCAACAGGCGATCGACCAAGCGCTCGTACGCGTCGGGACGTCCGTCGGACTCGAACCCGTCGGTCTCGCCGGGCGACGGCGGCAGGCCCGTCAAATCCAGCGTCACGCGCCGGATCAACGTCGCGCGATCCGCGCGCGGCGCGACGTCGGGCCCGGGGTTCGAATGCCGCAACCAGGCGTCGATCGGATGCGTCGCACCGGGCGGAGGCACCGGCCGAACCGGCGCCACGAAGGCCCAGTGTTGGTCGGAACTCGGTTCCTCCGCCGCGGGATGCACCGCGCCCTCGGCGATCCAACGGTGCAACAGTTCCGTCGGTTCGGAGTCGAGGGGCGGGCGCTTGTAAGGCATCCGCGGCAACTCGGCGTCGTGGCCTTCGACGACCAACAGCAGGCGGCTCTCCGCGGGCTTTCCCGGGATGACCGCCTGGCCGGATGTCCCGCCGCGGAGCAGGGCGTCGGCGGTGTCCAAACGAAGTCCGTGCTTCTGCGTGTGGGTGCCATGGCACGCGACGCATTGCCGCGCGAGGAGCGGTTTGACGTCCCGCAAATAATCGATCGGGTCCGCGAAGGCGTCGGCCGCGCCGAGAACGGCGAGACCGGCGAATGCACAGGCGAACCAACGGGGCATGTCGTCGGAATACCATGACGGGTGGGATGGGGAAAGCCGGGAGCGGGGAGTTTCCCTTTGGCATCGCGGGCCCATGCGGCTCCGTCGGTCCTCGCCGCCTCGCCCCCACGAAATGTCCCCAGTGCCACTTGTCAGACGCGACCTGAAGGCGATTCATCGGTTGCTTGAGACGTCTTGATGCCGGGGAAATCCGCGAGAAAACACCGGTTGAAGCCATGTTTTGGGCTGGGGTCGGCAGCGCCGGTCGGGTCACCCTCTTCCAAGCGTGCGCTTCCATTATATAGACGTTTTCCCAAATCGGGCCTCGCGATCCTGGCGCGAATCGACTTTACGGATCCTTGCAAGAGTTCCGATGAAACCTCTCGTCCGGGCGCTCGCGTGGTGCGCTTGTCTCGCCGGTTTGTCGGCGTCGGTCGCCGCGGCCGATACCGGACAGTCCCTCAAGATCCTCGTCCCCGCCGCTGATTCCCGGACGTCGGGACCGGCCAAAAACACGCCCGATGGCAAAGATCCATCCAAGGCACCGGCCGATTCGAAAGTGTCCCTCGAGGGCTGGACGCTGACGATCCGCGGCGTGTTGCTCCGCGACCAGCCCAAGGAGACGGAGACCGCGGTGGCATTGCTCCAAAAGCAACTCGTCGAGATCGTGCGCGTTGTTCCGGCGCCCGCCGTCGCGAAGTTGCGCGCGGTGCCGCTGTGGTTCTCGCCGGAGTATCCCGGCATCCCGCCGCGGGCCGAGTACCATCCCGGCGCCCAATGGCTCGTCGCCAACCACCGCGATCCCGCGATGGCCAAGGGCGTGGAGTTCACCGACATCAAGGACTTCGAGCGCGAGACGATCCGGATGCCCAACTTCACGCTGCACGAGCTCGCGCATGCCTACCATGACCGCGTGCTGGGATTCGACGACCCGGCCATCCGCTCCGCCTACAAGCGCGCCCATAGGTCCGGAACCTATGACCGCGTCGAGCGTTGGTTTGGCAGCGGGCGTCCCAATACATTCGAGAAGGCCTACGCGATGACCAACGATTTGGAATACTTCGCGGAATCCACGGAGGCGTATTTCTCCCGCAACGACTTCTTCCCTTTCAACCGAGAGGAACTAGAAAAGCACGACCCGGAGATGGCCGCGCTGCTGGAAAAGGTATGGAACCGGGATGTCGCGCCGCCTCGTCCAACAGGCACCCCATCTCCCCGAGGAAACTAAGAGAACCGACATTCCAGAATATAAATCCGAGGGAATGGGCTCCAACCCGTGGATGCCTCCTGAATCCGACTGACAGGCGATTGGGTTTCACGCCAAGACGCCAAGGCGCCAAGGGGGAGCTGGCTTCTGTCCACCGTCTCACGACGGCCGCCACGGCTTCGGCTCCTCGTGGCCGCCGCGGTGGATCGCGGCAACCCGTGGAGCATCCTTCCCGGCCCCGCGAGGTCTAAGAGCCCGTCTGAAAAGTAGGAAGGGGTCTTGCGGAGAGGGATTTTTCGCGGAGGCGAGGCGGCGAGGGCTGAGCGGACCCGTGGTGGTCCGTGATGCCCGAGCCAATCCCGCGGCCGCGGGACCGCCCGGAGGGTTTTCGCGGAAACGGCCCGCTGGCTTCGTTGCTCGTCGGTCACAGACCGCCGCGGGTCTGCTCCCTCCTCACGCCTCGCCATCGAACCCCTTCCCCGAAAACAGGACCCCTCCCTACTTTTCAGACGGGCTCTAAGGCAGGAGAAACCGAGCCCAAAAAGTCCGCGCTAAACTCGGAATCGGTGATTCCAAATGCGCTGAAATTGCCAGTCCCTTGGCGTCTTGGCGCCTTGGCGTGAAATAATGAGTGGATGTTTCCGGCCAGGCCTTTGATGTCGCTTGCCGCAGCCTGTCCATGCATTTGCATCGTTCAGAGTCGCTTTCCGTCGGATCGCCTTGATACGGTCCGCCCCACTTCCGCGTGAAAATCACCCGCATCCTTGCTTACCGCGTCGAGCTTCCCCTCCACGAGACCACGTATAAGTGGAGCGGCGGCAAGTCGGTCACCGTCTTCGACAGCACCGTCGTCCGCGTCGAGACCGACGCCGGGTTCGTGGGACACGGCGAGGTTTGCCCGCTCGGGCCGTTCTATCTGCCGGCGTATGCCGAGGGCGTTCGGGCCGGCCTGCGCGAGCTTGGGCCGCACCTGATCGGCGAGGATCCCCGCCAGCTTGCAAAGCTCAACCGCCGCATGGACGCCGCGCTCAAGGGCCATCCCTACGTCAAGAGCGGCATCGACATCGCGTGCTGGGACATCCTCGGACAGGCCACCGGCATGCCCGTGTGCGAGTTGCTCGGCGGGCGTTATGGCGACGACGTCCACTTATACAGGGCCATCTCCCAGGAAACCCCCGACGCCATGGCGGCGAAGGTCGCGGGTTATAGGGCCGAGGGTTACCACCGGTTCCAACTCAAGGTCGGCGGCGACCCGGACGTCGACATCGAGCGCATCCGTGCCGTGGCGGCGAAGCTCCAGCCGGGCGACCGGTTGGTGGCCGACGCCAACACGGGGTGGGTGCAGCACGAGGCCATCCGGGTGGCGAAGGCGGTGCGCGACATCGATGTCTATATCGAGCAACCGTGCCTGACCTACGAGGAATGCCTCGCGGTGCGGCGCCGGATCCCGCACCCGTTCGTGCTCGACGAGAACATCGACGACCTCGGGATCCTGCTGCGCGCGAAGGCGGACCTCGCGATGGACGTGGTGAACCTCAAGATCAGCAAGCTGGGCGGGCTCACGAAGATCCGTCAGGCACGCGATCTCTGCGTGAGCATGGGGATCGCGATGACGCTGGAGGACAGTTGGGGAGGGGACATCGCGACGGCCGCGATCGCGCACCTTGCGCAAAGCACGCCGACGGAATTCCTGTTCACGACCACGGACTTCAATAGCTATGTGACCGTGGACATAGCGGATGGCGCGCCGAGGCGGGTAAACGGGAGAATGGCGGCATCGAAAGATCCGGGACTTGGGATTCGGCCGAAGATGGATGTGTTGGGTGATCCGGTGGTGGTGGTGGATCGGTAGGTTGCCCGTAGGGCGGGGAATCCGTCTCATGTGCTTTCGGCAGGCGGCGATTGGCACAACGTACCTGCGTGGGTGACGGCGGCTCGCCGTCACTGGGACGCAAGTGGAGCGCCGCGTGGGGGCACGCGGCCTACAGGCTTGCCTGCTCGCGAAGCCAGGCGCAGGCGGGACGCCCGCGCTACGTGGACACCGGCATTGCGTTCCCCGGGACTGCGTGGTCCCATCCGCGACATCCACCGCACGTGAAAGGAGCCCTCTACCGTTGGGTCCGCGACTTGCACCTCTATCTGGGGTTGTTCGTTAGTCCATTCCTGCTGGTCTTTGCGGTCACGGTATTCTTCTTCGTTCATTCGTGGGTCCCGAAACTTGGTCCCGACGGCGTCTCGACGCGGTCGGTCTCGGGCGTTGTCCTGCCCGAAAACCTAAGCCAACTGGGCGGGCGCCCGTTGGTGGATGCGCTGAAGCCGGTGCTTGCGGGCTTAAAAGCCGACGGCGAGGTCGGGTTCATCCGCCATGCGGTCAAGGAAGAGCGTTGGATCATTCCCGTCTCCATTCCCGGGCGTGCGATCACGGTGACCCTCGACGCCGGCCGGCATGAGGCGACGGTGGAGACGCGCGAGGTGGGCTTTGCCGACGCGTTGATGACCCTGCACAAATCGCCCGGCCAACACGCGCCGCTCCTCCGCATGAACTCGGCCACCATGAGGGTGTGGCGTTGGTGCGCGGACGCGACCGCTTACCTGACGCTCTTCATATCGGTCAGCGGTTTATATCTCTGGTACGTGCTCCGCACCGAACGCCGGATCGGGTTGATATTGCTGTTCGCGGGCGCCGCGTCGTTTTTTGGACTCGCCTATGTCATCGCCGGCTGAATCCACCCCGGATGCGGGACCGCAAAAAAGAAGCGGCGGGCTGGTCGTGTTCGAGCGCTGGAATCGCAAGCTGCACTTCTATTCCGGCGTCTTCATGCTGTTCTTCCTCTGGCTCTTCGCCTTCACCGGGCTGCTGCTCAACCATCCGGACTGGACCTTCCACGAGAATTGGAAAAACCGGCACGAGACGACCGTCGAGCGCGCGATCGTGGCCCCGGGAGCGGACGCGGTGGGCGATCTCGGGCAGGCCCGCGACATCATGCGGCAGTTGGGGATCGACGGGGAGATCCTGTGGACCACGACCCGGACGGTTCCGAGCCAGTTCGAGTTCCAGGTCCGCCGGCCCCGGCATTTCTATTTCATCAAGGCGGACTGGGGGCAGGGGAAGGCGACGTTGCGGCAAGCCGATGTGAACGCCTGGGGCATCATGAAGGTCCTGCACGCGTTCACCGGCAACGTGGCGGACGACCCGCGCAATCGCCGCGACTGGGTCCTGACGACGGTCTGGTCCTACTCGATGGACGTCGTCGCGGCGGCCACGATCCAGATGGTTTTGGGCGGCATATACCTATGGATCCGCCAGCCCGGAAAGCGTTGGGCCGGCGGCATCGCGCTGGGATTGGGAACGTTGATATGCGGGGTGTTCTGCGTGGGCCTGCGTTGGTGGTATTAGAAAGATTCCCGGATAGATCGCGCGTCGAATCATCGTTGACAGCGCTATGGGCACGGTGAAGGTCGCATTCAAGCAACCTCAGTTATCCCGAACGATTGAGGAATCCCGGCGTCGCTCTGTCGGTCGATGCCTGCCCTCGTGGTCCCAACGCGGCCCGTTCCACGGCGCCGAGCACCCTTTCCAAACACCGGTCCCAACACTTCAAAACTCCGTATAACATGGCAAAAACAAACACCCCCCCGGGGCGCCGCATGTGCGGCGCCTCCGAAGCACACCAACGCCTCTGCGAATGCGACCCGGGCTTCCGGGAACGCCGCAGCCTCATCCACCTCCAGGCCGAGGCATTCCTGGCCAACGGACGCGCCGCCAAGAGCATCTCCGGGAAGGTCCGGACGCTGCCGGTGGTCGTCCACGTGGTCTATAACAACGCCGCCGGAAACATTTCCGACGCGCAGATCCAGAGCCAGATCGCGGCCCTCAACCGCGACTACGGCGCCACGAATCCCGACAAGACGTCGACGCCGACCCCGTGGGTCGGGTTGATCGTGGATTCCAAGGTCCGGTTCGTCCTCGCGACGACGGATCCGCACGGGAAGCCGACGAACGGCATCACGCGGACGGCGACCAAGAAGACGACGTTCGACAGCCAGGACGGCGTGAAGTCGGCGGCGACCGGCGGGGCCAACGCATGGCCGAGCGACAAGTACCTCAACCTATGGGTGTGCAATCTGGGCGGAGGGTTGCTGGGCTACGCGCAGTTTCCGGGCGGCCCCCCGGCGACGGACGGCGTGGTGATCCTCAACACCGCCTTCGGCACGGTGGGGACGGCGACGGCGCCGTTCAACCTCGGGCGCACGGCGGTGCATGAGGTCGGGCATTGGCTGAACCTCAACCACATCTGGGGCGACACCAACGACTGTTCCGGGACCGACCATATCTCCGACACGCCCCACGCGAAACTGCCCAACTTCGGCACGCCGGCATTCCCGCACGTGACGTGCAGCAATGGGCCGAACGGCGACATGTTCGTCAACTACATGGACTACGTGGACGACTCGGCGATGGTGATGTTCACGAGCGGCCAAGTCGCGCGGATGCACGCCACGCTGATCGGTCCCCGCAGTTCCATCGGGGTCTGATGGGTCGTTTCAGGATCAATCGTATCTTATATATCGGGCGGATGCCTCCCATGGCAGGCCATGCGGCATCCACCGATGATACCCGCGAGCCTGGGAGTCGGGCGGCGGATTTCCGCGGCGAGAGCCGTCGGAGATCCGCCGTTTTGCGTTTCCCGGGACGGGGAACCGACCCAAGGGTTGGACGACCTGTCCAAGGCGGGTGGGGGTGGCCTGGCACGGCATGAGTTGCCTCGCAACGGTGACGGCGGGCCGCCGTCACCCACCCAGGTTGCTGCTTTCCGGCCCGGAGTTGCGGCTGGCAAATGGAGTGCGGACGCGGTAAGGTGTTGGCTATAAGTTATGAAAGCGCAGGATCTGATCGGGAACTGGGTTCACTCGCACGAGGAAGACGCCGGCAACGAAATGGTGTTTCGTCCGTCCGACCATACCTTCCCGCGATCGCGCGGCCGCGATTCGTTCGAATTGCAGGCGAACGCCGCCATCGTGCGGGGTCCGGGTCCCGGCGACGCGACGGCGGAGACCCGCGGGACGTGGAGTTTGTCGGCTTCGGGCGATATACTGATCTCCGCCGGGTCCGGACTGAAACTCGCTCGCGTGCTGAAGGTCGTCAGCGTCGAGCCCGATCGGTTGGTGGTCCGAAAAGATTGACGGTCCGAGCCGGATCCAAGGCGGCCCTTCCAGCAACGGTTCGTCTCGTGGGACGCAACCGTCCGGAGGGATCAGGATCCGTTGGTTTCATTCGGTTGAAGACCTCATAACGACAAGGCCGGCCCTATATTAATGCAAGCGGCGGGAGACCGAAGACCGGCCGCTCCAAACGCTGCCGACGCGATTTTGTCGGCGGCCTTGGGGACGATCCACGATGCGTCCGGTTTTGGGGCGCATGCAGGACCGTGGTTCGGCCGTTTATCCTGCACGCGGCGATCACGGGTCAGTGTCGGTGCCTATGGTGGATGTCGGGATAATGTGGATGCGAATGCGTCAATTCCTCGTGCCGGTGGGCGTGCGAATGCGGTTCGCCGGCTGGGTCGCCCGGGGAGTGGGTGTGGCGATGGTGATCGTCGTGAGCGTGGAGGTGGTCGTGCTCGGTCGTCTCGTGGCGGTGCCTGTGTTCGTGGCGTTCGGTCAAATGCAGGACGACGCCGAAACCCATCAGGACTATGGCCGCCCAGAATCCAACACGTGCCGGATCGCCGAGAAACGCGACGGCCATTGCCGCGCCGACGAAGGGTGCGGTGGAGAAATACGCGCCGGTACGGGCCGTCCCGATGTGCCGAAGCGCCAGGACGAAGAACGTGAGGCTCAGTCCGTATCCGAAGAAACCAACCAGACCGACGGCAACCAATACGAGGAGGCCGGGCAATTTCTCGCCGAGCACTAGGCCCAGCGCCACGTTGGCGCTTCCTGCGACCAAACCCTTCAGCATGGCGATCGTGATCGGGTCGCCCGCCGAGACTTTCCGCGTGAGATTGTTGTCGATGGCCCAGGCAATGCACGCGGCGAGTATGGCGAGGGTGCCCCATGGCACGCCGGCCTCGGGTCGGCCCAACCATGACAGGCAGACGCCGCCCGCCGCGATCAGCGCCATCCCAACGGCGATGCGCCCGTCGAAGTTCTCCTTGAAGACGAACCACGCGAGCAACGCGGTGAAAACGCCCTCGAGATTCAGGAACAACGACGCGTTCGACGCCGGCGTCATCGCCAGGCCCCATAGCAGCAGCAGCGGCCCGACCACGCCGCCGGTGACGATCGCGCCGGCCAGCCACGGGACATCCGTTCGTCTCAAGGATGCTTCGCGTGGCCACGCGTTCCGAAAAAGGGGGCGGACGAGGGAGAATGCCGCGAGGCCAATTCCGGATCCGAGGTAAAGCAAACCTGCCAGCAGAGCCGGCTTGACGCGAGGGGACGCAAGCTTCGCCAGAGGCGTGCTCAGTCCGAACAACAACGCGGCCGCGAGCGCGAACACGACTCCCTTCCGCCGGTTCCACGTTTCGATCACGGACGGAAGATGAATCATTGATCCGGGGATTTCGAGCCCACGTAGGTCCTTGACCCTCGTGCGAAGTTCGTCCGCCGCCGCAACGCGGCCGGATCCGGTGCGGCAGCCGGTCACGAAGGGATTCGAAGTGCAGGTCGACGAAAAACCCTGGGCGGTTCCATCACGGATTTCCATGCCGGCCGACCCCAGCCCGCCGGGTCGAGGATGAGCGACAGGTTGCGAAGCTGCCGGTTCAAGCCGCTCTAGATTCGTGCTTAGCCGTATCCAAGCAGTAAGAACTCGATTGGGTATCACGCCAAGGCGCCAAGACGCCAAGACGCCAAGACGCCAAGAATCCAAGCATTCCCGACCGAGCCGGGACGGAACCCTGCGGTCGCGGCATGGGAATTCTCTCACGCCAAGGGGGACCAAGGCCGGCCAAGAAGGCGGGAACGTGTATCGGGAACCAGAGATTGGAT
>JANYDN010000311.1 GCA_025363585.1 Verrucomicrobiota bacterium
GCCGGCTCCTCTCGCCTCACGGAGGTGACGGCAGGGCCGCCGTCACCCACCCTAGTTCGCCGCGATCCGTGCCACCGCGCGGGCGGCGGCGGCGAATCCGAACGCGCCCGTCACGAACGACGCGGAGCCGAATCCCCAGTCGCAGTTCAATCGCAGTCCCGCGCCCGGTTCCGCCGGTGGACGTTCCGCGCACACGGTGCCATCGCGTTGCGGGAACACCGGCGTTTCCGCGGAACAAACGCATTCCACGCCGAACTTTTTCCCGTCGCGCGGGAAGCCGTGCTCGCGTCGCAACCTCTTCCGAACTTCCCCCAGCAGACGGTCGTGCGTGACCCGCGCGAGATCCTCCACGCGCACCCGGGTTGGATCCCTTCGCCCGCCCGCGCCTCCGCACGAAACCATTGGTATCCCCGCCCCGTGGCAACGTGCCACGAGCAACACCTTGTTCGCGACGTTGTCGATCGCGTCGATGACCGCGTTCGGCCTCGCCGACGGATCACCCGCGTCCGGCAGTCCGAGCAAGCGCGAAGCCGAATCCGCCGTGAAGAATTCCGCCACGGCATTCACGCGGCATTCGGGGGCGATGGCGCGGATCCGTTCCGCCATGACGTCCACTTTCGCGCGGCCGAATTGCCCATCGAGCGCGGGCACTTGCCGGTTGGCGTTGCTCACGCAGACCTCGTCGAGATCCACGAGCGTGATCGTGCCGACTCCGGTGCGCGCGAGCGCCTCCGCCGTCCACGATCCCACGCCGCCGATCCCGACCACGAGGACATGCGCCGCGCGGAGCCGTGCAAGGCCGTGGGCCCCGTACAACCGCGCGATCCCGCCGAAGCGGAAGTCGTAATCGCTGCTCATCGCCCCCGCGCATTAGGCGGTCGCGGCCCCGGTGGCAACCCCCGAACCATCTCGGGTCCATGAATTGAAAACTTCACTCCGTCCATTCCAGCGCTACTTTGTCCGTCCGACATGTATTCGCCGAACCGAGAAGAATTCGTCCGCCTTGCCACCCGAGGGAACACCATCCCGGTGACCCGCCGCCTTTTGGCGGACCTGGAAACGCCGCTGTCCGCCTACCGCAAACTCCGCGGGCAGGGAGAATCGTTCCTGTTCGAATCCGTCGAGGGCGGCGAACACCTCGGCCGCTATTCGTTCGTCGGCTGCAACCCGCGCGCCGTGATCCGCCAGACCGGCAACCGCGTCGACATCATCCAGGACGGCCACATGCTCGACCGGTTCGTCGTCACGCCGACGCCGGATCCAAAGGATCCCAAGCAGGTCCGCGACGGACTCCAGGTCGTCGAGCAATTCATGGCGCGCTACACGCCCGTGGAAATCCCCGGCCTGCCGCGTTTCGCCGGCGGCGCCGTCGGCTTCCTTTCCTACGAGTTCATCCATGACCTCGAGCCGATCGTCCCCCGCCCCGCGCACGACGAACTCGCGATGCCCACGCTGTATTTCCTGATCGCGGACCAGCTCGTTGTTTTCGACCGCGTCGCGCAGACGCTCACCATCGTGGTCAACGCCGTCGTCGAGGGCGGCGTCGATCCCGCGCAGTACCACGACGACGCCGTCAGCGAGATCGAACGCATCGTGGAGTGCCTCAAGCAACCGCTCGCGGCCACGCCCGTCACGCTGCCGTCGCACGTTCCCGACGTCGCGTTCTCCTCGAACACCACGCGGGAAAAATTCTTCGCCAACGTGGCAAAGGCCAAGGAATTCATCACCGCGGGCGACATCATCCAGGTGGTGGGCTCGCAGCGCTTCTCGGCCAACGTCACCGCCCAACCCATCGATATTTTCCGCGCGGTCCGCTCGATCAATCCCTCGCCCTACATGTTCCTGCTCGAGCTCGACGGCTTCTCGCTCGTCGGCGCCTCGCCGGAGCTGCACGTGCGCTGCGTGGATCGCGCGGTCGAGATCCGCCCGATCGCCGGCACGCGCCGCCGCGGGGCCACTCCCGAGGAAGACAAGGCGCTCGAGGCCGAGCTCCTGGCCGATCCCAAGGAACGCGCCGAACACGTGATGCTCGTGGATCTCGCCCGCAACGACATCGGACGCGTCTGCGACTTTGGCTCCGTGAAGGTCGCCGAGTTGATGACGGTCGAACGCTACAGCCACGTGATGCACATCGTGTCGCAGGTCGGCGGAACGCTGCAGGCGGGGAAATCCGCGTACGACCTGATGCGCACGACGTTCCCCGCGGGAACGCTGAGCGGCGCGCCGAAGATCCGCGCGATGCAACTCATCGCCGAACTCGAGGGCACGACGCGCGGTTCGTACGGCGGCTGCGTTGGATACTTTGCGTTCAACGGCAACGCCGACCATTGCATCACCATCCGCACCGCCTTGGTGAAGGACGGGAAAGCCCATGTCCAGGCCGGCGGCGGCTGGGTCAACGACTCGACGCCCGAGGCGGAGTTCGAGGAGACCGTGAACAAGTCGAAGGCGATGCGGAAAGCCGTGTCGCTCGCGGAATCCTTCACCGGCGCCGAGGAGTAGGCGCGCCCACGCGGGGCCACGCGGTGGCCATCATTTGTCTCCTCGCGTCCGCGGGCACGGCGTGTCCCAATCGCCGTGCCCGCATGCGCCCCGTCCTGCAACGGTTGCTGGCGATACCGCCCCTCGTGCTCGCCGTCGCGACGCTCGCGTTTTTCCTCATGCGCGCCGCGCCCGGCGGGCCGTTCGACCGCGAGCGCGCGCCGGCATCGCCCGAGATCGAGGCGGCGCTCAAGGCCCGCTACCACCTCGACGAACCGCTCTGGAAGCAATACGGACGGTTCCTCGCCGGCCTCGCCCGCGCCGATCTCGGCCCCTCTTTCAAGTACCGCCACCACACGGTCAACGACGTCTTGGCCCAGACGCTGCCGGTCTCGATGACGCTCGGCGCGCTCGCGTTCGGCGTCTCGATCGGGCTCGGGATTCCCGTTGGATTCGTCGCGGCCGTGCGGCGGCACGGATGGCCCGATTGGATCGCGTCCGCTCTCGTGGTCGTCGGCGTCTGCATCCCGACGTTCGTGCTCGCCCCGCTGTTGGTGCTCGCCTTTGGGCTGAAGCTCCGGTGGTTCCCGGTGGCACTGTGGGGATCGCCGGCGCACGCCGTCCTGCCGACCGTCGCCCTGGGGCTGTACTTCGCGGCGCGGGTGTCGCGTTTGGTCCGCGAGGGCGTGGCCGAGACGCTCCGGGCGCCGTTCATCCGCACCGCGCGCGCGAAGGGCGCGGGCGAGGCCGCCGTGATCCTGCGCCACGCGCTCCGGCCCGCGCTGCTGCCGGTCGCCTCGTATTGCGGGCCGCTGCTGGCGGACCTCCTGACGGGCTCGTTCATCATCGAGAAGGTCTTCGAACTGCCCGGGACCGGCGCGTTCTTCGTGAACAGCTTCTTCGGACGCGATTACCCGATGATGGTCGGACTCGTCATCCTGTACTCGGTGTTGCTGCTCCTCTTCAATCTCGCCACCGACCTCGCGTACCGGTGGATCGACCCAAGGGTGCGCCATGTCTGAACGCGAAACGCCCGCGCGCGCCGCGTGGAATCGATTCCGGCGAAGGCCGGCGGCGATGGCCTCGTTGTTCGTGCTCGCGTTCCTGGTCCTCGCGGCCGTGGTCGGCCCGTGGATTTCCGGGCAACAGGCCAACGCGGGCGAGGGCGAACCGTTCGTCCCGCCCGGGTCCGGTCATTGGTTCGGCACCGACATCCACGGACGCGATCTCCTCGCGCGCATCCTGGCGGGCACGCGGATCTCGCTGCTGGTCGGCGTGGTGGGCGCGGGCGTCGCGGTGGCGATCGGCGTCGCGTGGGGCATGGTCGCCGGCTATGCGGGCGGGAAGATCGACGGCGCGATGATGCGGTTCGTCGACATCCTGTACGCGCTGCCGAACATCATCTTCGTGATGCTGGCGATCACGATGCTCGAGGAACACGTGCTCCGCTGGCTCGGCGCGCACGCGGCGTGGCTGGCGACGGGCGTGCGGGCGTTGATGCTCTTCGCCTGCCTGGGAGCGGTCTCGTGGCTGAACATGGCGCGCGTGGTGCGCGGCCAGGTGCTCGTGCTGAAGGAGAGCGAATTCGTGGTGGCCAGCCGCGCGCTGGGCGCCGGCCCCGTGCACATCCTGCGCCGCCACGTCCTGCCCAACATCCTTGGCATCGTGATCGTGTACGCCGCGCTGACCGTGCCGGCCGTGATCCTCTACGAGTCGTTCCTCAGTTTCCTGGGACTGGGGATCCGTCCGCCCGACGCGAGCCTCGGCACGTTGATCGAGGACGGCGCGCGGCAGTTGAATCCCCTGCGCGTGCGCTGGTGGTTGTTGCTGGGGCCCGCGGGCGTGCTGGCCGTGGCACTGCTGGCATTCCAATGGCTGGGCGACGGGCTCCGGGATGCGTTCGAGGGCAGAACGGAGTAGTCAGTATTCAGTGTTCAGTGTTCAGTGCCCGCCCGTACGCGTCCGCCGCGGCAACTGACCACTGATCACTGACCACCGAATACTTCCGTATTGGCGCGAATCCCAACATGAGCGTCCCGTCCACAACAGAACGTCCCGAGGTCCCGCGCGAGAACGTCCTGCTTAATCTCGTCTGCAACGTGGTGCTCCCGGGATTCATGCTCAGCCAACTGAGCAAGGACACGCGGCTCGGGCCGATCTGGGGCCTCGTCGCGGCGCTGGCGGTGCCGTTGCTCTACGGGGCCTGGGATTTCTTCCGGCGTCGCATCTGGAATGTCTTCTCCGTCCTCGGGCTTTTCTCCGTGGTGCTCACCGGCGTCCTGGGCCTGTTGAAGACGGATCCCATCTGGTTCGCGATGAAGGAAGTCGCCATTCCCCTCGTGCTGGGCCTCGCGATCCCGCTCACGTTGAAAACCAAGCAGCCGCTCGTCCGGACCCTCTTGTACAACGACCAACTCATGGACACGGCCCGGATCCACGGCGCGCTGGAATCACGCGGCACGACGGTCGATTTCGAGGCGTTGCTCAAGCGCACCTCCTGGATCCTGGCGGCCTCGTTCATCGCCAGCGGCGTCGTGAACTTCGTCCTCGCGCGCTGGCTCCTCACCGCCCCGTTGGGCACCGCGACCTTCAACGACCAACTCGGCAAGATGCACTGGATCAGTTGGCCGGTGGTTTTCCTGCCGATGCTCGCGGTGTTGATGTTCGCCATGCTGCGGTTGATGCGCGGCGTGGAAAAACTCACCGGCCTCACGAACGACGAGATCCTGCACCAACCCAAGAAGACCTGATGAAACCGTTCGCGTCGCTGGCACTTTCCCTCGCCGCGTTCGCCGTCCTGCGCGCGGCGACACCCGCGCCCGAAACGGAGAAGCGACCGGTCTCCGACACGTACCACGGGACGATCGTCACCGAGGACTACCGGTGGCTCGAGGACGCCAAGGAGCCGGCGGTCACCGAATGGACGCGCCGCCAAAACGGCTATTCCCGGGCCTTGTTGGACGCGATTCCCGCGCGCGGGGCGATCCTTCGCCGCCTCACCGAACTCAACGCCACCGAGTCGACGGTCCATTACCAACTGGAGCACGCGGGCCAGCGGTGGTTTGCGATGAAGCGCCAACCGCCCCGCGAACAGCCGATGCTCGTCGCGTTCTCGGACATCGATGATCCGGGGGCGGCGACGGTGTTGCTCGATCCCAACCTGCTCGACGCGACGGGCAAGACCTCGGTCCTTAGCTATTACCCATCGCCGGACGGCACGCGCGTCGCGGTCTCGATCTCGTCGGGCGGCAGCGAACAGGGCGATCTCGCGATTCTCGATGCGAACACGGCCCAAACGCTCCCGGACCGCATCGCGCGGGTCGCCTTCCCGACGGGTGGCGGAAGCCTCGCGTGGGACGCCGATGGGCTGGGCTTTCATTATACCCGTTACCCGCATCCCGGCGAACGCCCCGACGCGGACCTCGCCTTCTTCGAACAGTTATACCACCACCGGGTCGGCACGCCGGAGTCCGCGGACACTTATACCATAGGCCGGGAATTCCCGCGCATCGGCGAGGTGTTCCCGTCGACGAGCCCGGACGGTCGATACCTATTGGTGACGGTTCAAAACGGCGACGGCGGCGACTTCGCCCATTGGCTGCGCGGGCCGGACGGTACCTTCCGGCAGATCAGCCAATTCGCCGACGGCATCAAGACCGGCGTCTTCGATTCGACGGGCCACCTGTATCTCTTCACCAAACACGGCGGCCCGCGCGGCAAAATCATCCGCGTCGACTGCGCGGCGCCGGATCCTACCCGTGCCTTGCTGGTGGTGCCGGAGAGCGAGGCGGTGATCGCCGGGTATGGGACCCAGGGCCTCGACCTCCAGGTTCCCATCCTCCCGACCCCGACCGCGCTGTTCGTCCAGGATGTGCTGGGCGGCCCTTCGCAGATCCGGATCTTCGATCCCGCGGGCGGGCACGGGCGGAAAGTGCCGCTGCTGCCGGTCTCGACGGTGCAGGAGATGACGCTGGGTCCCGGCGAACGCCTGTTTTATCGCAACGCGTCGTTCATCGAACCGTCGGCTTGGTATGAGTTCGATGCGGCGAGAGGAAAATCCCGTCGCACGGCGCTCGTCGAGAAACCACCCGTCGAGTTCGGCGACGCGGAAGTGGTCCGCGAGACTGCCGTGTCCAAGGACGGGACGCGGATCCCCGTTTGCATCATCAAGCGCAAGGGAACGAGGCTGGACGGCGGGAACCCGACGTTGCTGACGGGCTACGGCGGCTACGGGATCAACATCGAGCCGAAATTCCTCGGGACCAAAGGCAGGCTTTGGCTGGACCAAGGCGGGATATGGGTCGTCGCGAACCTCCGTGGCGGCGGCGAGTTCGGCGAGCAATGGCATTTGGGCGGGAACCTTACCCGCAAACAAAACGTGTTCGACGATTTCGCCGCGTGCGCGCGGCATCTCGTCGCCCGGCATTATACCCGTCCCGATCGATTGGCCATCGAGGGCGGCAGCAACGGCGGGTTGCTGATGGGCGCGACGCTCACGCAGCATCCGGAACTCTGCCGGGCGGTCGTCACGCACGTCGGGATCTACGACATGCTGCGGTCCGAACTGGAGCCCAACGGCGCGTTCAACGTGCCCGAATTCGGCAGCGTGAAGGACCCGGCGCAATTCAAGGCGCTGAACGCCTACTCCCCGTATCACCACGTCGTGGCCGGCACGAAATACCCGGCGGTCTTGATCATGACCGGCGAGAACGACGGGCGCGTGAACCCCTCGAACTCGCGCAAGATGACCGCGCGCCTCCAGGCGACGACCGCGTCGGGACGCCCGGTGCTCCTCCGCACCAGCGCGGGAAGCGGTCATGGACAAGGTACGGCGCAGAGCGAAAAGACCGCGCAGGACGCCGATGCGCTCGCCTTCCTGTTCGACCAACTCGGCGTCGAATACCAGTCGCGCGAACCGGCGGCCCCAAGGCGCTGAACGCGGCGATTTCGGAATCACGCGAACGTTTCGCGGAAGCAAAAGGAGGGAACGGGCATGGCCTCCGTTCCCTGCCTTGCCTCCCGTTCAATCGCGTGGTTCCAGGCAAGCCGTGGAATGCCGCCGTCTCAAGGCCGTGGTCCCGACGGGCCGCCCTTCCTCAAGGTGCGCAACGCCCGACGGATTATATAAGTCGTCTCGTTCGTCGGTGACTCCTTGCGCCATCGCGCGCAAAGCGCTTCCACCCAGTCGGGCCGTGACTTGCTCGCGTCGTTGAGCCAGTTGCCCACGGAGTTCCGGACATAGAGGGAAGGATCAGAGCGCAAGGGTTCCAACACCGCCAATCCCGGCGACGGATCATCCTTCAGAGCTCCCGGGTTCAACCCCACCATGTAGGCCGACCACGAACGGACGATGTCCGACCGGTGCCCGCGCAATGCCTTGTGCGCGACCTCGAACTTCCGGCCTTCCCCGAATTCCGC
Source organism: Verrucomicrobiota bacterium (assembly GCA_025363585.1). Classification (GTDB taxonomy): domain Bacteria; phylum Verrucomicrobiota; class Verrucomicrobiia; order Limisphaerales; family UBA9464; genus UBA6176. The sequence continues at coordinate 7,900 of JANYDN010000311.1, forward strand.
ACCCAGCGCGCGCCCGACGGCCTCGAGGCGCTTGGGCGCGGTGTTGGTCTTCAACGCCGCCAATTCGGCGTGCACACGCGGCACCAGATTCTCCCAGCCGTGTTCGGCCAGCACCCGCTCGGCGAGCCGGCCTTGGTCGACCACGAGCCATTCGCTCAGATTGACCGTCTCGATCCGCCCGGCCTCCAGCCACGCGCGCACGTCGGAGGGCACGCCGGCGGTGTCCCGCGATCCCTTGCGCGAAAGAATCGCCGCGGGCACTTGCGTCGATTCCAACGCGCTCTCGGCAGCGGGACGTTTCATGGGACGCAGCGTGGCCGACGCGGCGGCGGATCACCAGCCGCGGGGAATTCTCCGCAGCGATGGCCAGACGCGGGCGAGTCCGAAGAACAGCGCGGCGCAACCGGCCGCAATCGATGCGCCGGCCACGGTGGCCGAACCTTCGGCCGCCGCCAGCGCCGGACCGATCGTTTGCGAGGAGGTCCGGATCAACGCCACGACCACCTCGACGCCCGCGAACACACCGGCGATTCGCGGGACGAGGGCGACAGGAACCAATAGATATCGTCGCTGCAACGCCACTCGCGCGGCCTTGTATTCCCGTTCGAGATCCGCGCGGCGTTCGGCACTTTCCATCGGCAGCAAACGCGGCGTCTCCGGCGGCAGACGCGCGAACAAGGCGGCCCGGAAATCCCCCGGCATCCGCTCCTCCGCGGCCCCGGCGGCCAACGCCAAATCCAACCGCTCCCACGCGTCGCGAAACCGCCGGCACGCGGGGCAGCCCTCGAGATGCCGTGCCGACTCCGCATCGGCTCCGGCCGCTGCGTCGTCATCGCACAACCCGATTTGGCATTCGTCGCAGTTCATGGCGTCTCGATCGGAAGGTCGGATCCCGCGGATGCGTCGCCGAGCGCGAGCCGGGCGAGTTCCTTGCGGGCCCGGAACAAATGGGTCTTCACGGTGCCCACGGGCAACCCCAGCAACGCGGCGGTTTCCTCGTGGGACTTTTGCTCGAGGTAGAAAAGGCCAAGCACCCGCCGGCTTCGCTCCGGCAAACGCGACATGAGGGATTCTATATCCGCCGCTGCGCCGTGGGAAACAGACGGCTCGCGCGCTGCGATTCCCTCCGCGATCCCGGCGGACTCCGGGGCATCCAGGGAAACGGCGGGACGGCGCGCGGCGCGGGCGATCTCGTTGAGGCAGACGTTGCGCGCGATCATATAGATCCAGGTCGAGAGCGACGCCGAACCGTTGTACGCGGGCAACGCCTTCCATACGCGCACCAAGGCTTCCTGCGCGAGATCGGCCGCGGTGGCGTGGTTGCGCGTCATGCCGAGGGCGAGATGGAATATCTTGGAATCCAGGCCATCGACGATCCGTTCGAACGCCTCGACGCGGCGTCCCTCGTCGAGCAATCGGCGTATGTCGGTTTCATCCATCGCGAAAACCCCCGCGCCCAAACCATGGGCCGCGGGCGGCATCCCGGTTTGTACCGCGGGGAACGGCGGAAGGTTTCACTGAATTTTCCCCGCGATGAGCGAAACCTTGCCGGCGTCCCCGCGGTATCAATCCGCGAATGAACATTCCGTTCCCCCCGTTCCCCCACGCGCCGTCCAAGTCCCGCGAGACGCTTCGAGCGACGTTCGCCGGGTTCCTCCTCCTCGTCGCGGCGGGCAACCCGGCCGTCCTCGCCCAGCAATCCCCCTCGTCCGTGGATGCGGCGGCCATCGTCACGCCGCAGACCGATCCGCCCGAAACGAAGGCGAACCGCAGATCATTTGGAAAGTCGGACCACGACAATCTGATGGATGTCATGGGTCTGGGGCTGGGTTGCGTCGCCACCGTCATGGGCATCGGCGTCGCGTTCCTGGCGATCTGGACGGAATACAGGAAACGATCCGAACTCCTCGCCGCGTGCCACCGGGAACGCCTCGCCGCGCTGGAGAAAGGCTTGGAACTGCCCCCGTATCCCGAGGAGTTCAACGGATCCGACATGGCCTCCGCCCCGCGGACCCCTAGAACCGGACTCAAACCGGGATTGGTATTGGTCGCGACCGGACTCGGACTGTGGATGTTTCTGTCGCCGGGCAATCGCGGGATCCTCCACCCCACCGTCGGCGCAATACCCGGCGCGATCGGCGTCGCGTATCTTGTCTACTACCTAATAGAAGGTCGCAAGCGAGGTCCTGCGACCGGCAACAACGTGCCGGGCCAAGCCGGATCGATGTAGTCGCGGTGGAGGAATTATTTCACGCCAAGGCGGACCAAGGCCGGCCAAGAAGGCGGGAACGCGGATGGGGACCCGGACATCGAATCCCACCGTTCGGTGAAACGACACGCCGGCGGTCTTTGCCCCCTTGGATGGCCTTGGCCCGGCTTGGCGTGAGATAATTCCTCGGCCGCTACTGCATCGTTCCGGTTAAGCCGGAACCTCGCAGTGGAAACCGTGGGTGACGGCGGCTTATAGAGTTACCGCTGGGATTCCGGTTTCGACGGAACCGTTCCCGGCTCCTGCCGGGTGGCGAGCGATCCGACGCGCACGCCGGCGTGCAGCCACTCGAAGGGTCGCGACGGTTCGCGGATCGCGGACGCGATCGCCGCGGCCAACATCGCGTCGCCCGCGCCGACCGTGTTGCGGACCTTGGTTTTTGGAGCGGATACCGACAGCACCTTGTCCGCGGAGTCCGGTCCCACCAACCAACCGCCGGACGCTCCCCGCGACACCAAGACCCAGCCGCCCGTCGTGGCCGCCAAGCGTCGGGCCGCATCCTGTTGGCCGGCGACCGACGCCAGCTCCCGACCCGCCCATTGGGCCAGTTCGAATTCGTTGGGCTTCACGAGAAAGGGCCGCGAGTGAACGGCCGCGCGGAAGGGATCGCCATCGCAGTCCACCACCACGGTGGCCCCGGCCTCGCGCGCACGCCCTGCCCATCGCCTATAGAACGCTGTGTCCGCGCCCCGAACCAGCGCGCCGCTGAACACGACCCACCGATGTTTGCGGATCTCGGATTCGAGGACGGATTCAAACCGTCCCAACTCCACCTCATCGAGGACGGGCCAAGTGGGATTGAGTCGGTACTGTGTTCCCGAACCGGTGGTGACGACGACGTTCGCGCGGGTCTCGCCTGAAATCCGAACGGCCCGGAACGGGATGCCGTCGGCCCGGAGACCGGCGGCAAGCTCGCGTCCCGTGGGCCCGCCGAGCGGCAACAACAACCGGGTTGGAACACCCGACCAACCCAGCCACCGGGCCACGTTGACGCCTTTTCCACCCGGCCAACGGCGTTGGGCCGTCACCTCGTTCTTCTCCTCCGGAAGCAACGAACGGACCCGCCACTCGACGTCGACGGCGGGATTCGTCGAGACGACGAGTACGCCGACCCGGTTCACGGCGCGGAGACTTGGACGACCCGATATAGCTTCGGACCATCGGCACTCATGTCGATATCGATGCTGGTGGCATAACCGGTGGCCTTGATCGGGGCCCCTAGGTCCTGCCACGGATCCGCCGCACCAAGGTCCGTCGCGACCTGGAATTGATACGTCAGTCCCGGCACCGAGTTGAATTCGACGCGGCCGGGCGCCGAAGAATCGGTGCCCGGGAAGATCGTCAGGATATAAGGCGCGCGGCTGAACGGATTGCCGTCGCGGACCATCGCCGCCCGCACCGTGAAGTTGAACGGCGTCCCCGTTGGCGAGGAGACCGACAGGTACCAGATTCCGGAGAGATCGAGCAGGTCCGCCGTCGACACCAGGATGAGCTCGGGATTGTTCCCGGAACGGGGGAACGCGAAATTCTGCGTCCCGGTGCCCGGGATCCCGTCCTTCGAGACGACCAGATCCGCCGGACCATCGAGATAATAGATCTCGAAAAGGACCATGGGAACATCGGGATCGACCCCGAAACTAAACAACGAGGGATTGAACCCGGAGTTGCTCCTCGCGACGGGCACGTCGTCGAACAGCGGCTCGACGTCGGTGCGGTCGTACAGGATGAACATGTCGAGCGTGTAGGCCGAAAGCACAGCGCCCTCGTCGTGGATCGCGACATAATACCTTCCGGGCGCGATGCGCAGCGGCACGGAGTTGGGCGTCAATTCGATGATCAATCCCCCGCCGCCGGGCGACGGGGTCCCCTTCACGTCGAAGGATCCCGGGCCGGGCAGCGGCAAACCGCGCCGGAGATAGGCACCGATCGTTCCCACGGAAGGCTTGGCGGTGATGATGAGTCCCGTCGCGTCCGGGGGAACGTCCACGGCATAATACTGGGTCGCGCCCGCGACCGTGTTGGTAAAGGCAAGTGAAATCTGGTTGGTCAGCGGCGTGATCGGGTCCGTGAATCCCGTGGCCACCACGGAATACGTGGCCGAATTCGTCCCGGTCGAAACGACGCCAAGATACCATCGGCCGGGCGCGACGGGCACCGGCTGCGAGAGCTCGTCGACATAGACGGCCTCGGGCGTGGTCCCGGAATTGGTGCCGGCATAGTCATGGATGAAACGGCTCGGCAGCGTCGGGAACCGCGTCACAAACAGGTCGACGTCCGAATCCATGGTCGGCACCGCGAAGCTGGCCACCGAGGTTTTGTCGGGCACGTCGAACGCATAGTAATCGATCAGCCCGGGCGCCGAGTTCGTCCGCACATAGGCGATGCCATTCGTGAGCAGGATGATCCCGAGATCCAAATCCACCTGGATCGTGAACAGGTTGGTCGCGGTGGGGCTCGGGTTTCCGACCCCGAGGTAATAGCGTTGTCCCCGGGGAAGGATCGGCGGCAGGTTGGTGCCCACGATGTACGGATTGGACCTTGTCACGATGTCCCCCAGTTGCGATCCGTCGGGCACCCCGGTGTCGCTGTAGATCAGCAGCAACGGATTCCCCGGGTCGGCGACCGACAGCGTGTTCGTGGCCGCGCGGGCCTCGAGGGGAACGTCCATCCGGAAGAAAAGGGTCTCCCCGCCCGCGATCGGCCCCGTATAAGGCACGCCGTTGGTAAGGATGACGATCGGCCGGTTCGTCTGCGCGAACGTCAGGTGCAGGTTCCAGCTCTCGATCGATCCCGTGACGCCGCCGCGGGCGTCCGTGACATCGAGCAACCAGTCGCCCGCGCCGGGATAACCCAGCAGCGCGGACAGATCTTCCTCCGGCAGGTACGTCGTGTTCGCACCGAGTTGCTCGAACACGAACGAATCGAGCAGCAATCCGGAAGGCGCGCCGTTGGTATTGAGGTTGCCCTCGATCAACGGGACCAGGGTGAGGTCGACGTGGTTCGTCGTCGCGCGGAACCGCACGTCCGTGCGGATCCATTCGGCGCCGACGTCGATCGTCTGGTCCAGGTTGGTGCCGATCATCACGGCAAACCGGACGTCGTTGGTGGCGTCATCCGCGCGGCGTCCATAGAACGAGGCGTGGTAACGCTCGCCCACGGTCGTCTTCAGCGGCCGGAGCAGCGTCGACGCGCCCTGCGCGAGCACCTGGTTGCCGTCGTGCGCGCCCGGCACGAACACGCGGACTGCGGCGGGATTCGTCAACACCTGCCAGCTCTCGACGGTGTCGCCGGCGTTCACGATGCCCGCGGGAACGGTGTCGAACCCATTGGTCTCGATCAGGATCGTGCCCGCGTTCGTGCCGGTATAAGGCGGCGTGACGAATTTGATGAGACCGGCGGTGTGGTTCGTGGACTCCCCGAACACCGCGTAGGTTTTGTTCGTGGTATAATAGTTGTTGAAGATACGGTTCGCGTCGGTCGCCAACACCTTGATCGTCCCGTCGGCCCCCTCGAAGACGGCCGCGACGGAACCGGGACCGTTGCCATAAGGCTCGCCGAAACCGACGAGCAACGCGGGCGAGGCGACACCGGATTCCGGACCCCAACCCGCGACGAAGACGCCTTGGTTCCCGTTGACCAACTGGATCCAACCGTCGAGCGAGAAGCCGCCCGCGAGGTCGATCGGCAGCCGCGGCGAACGTCCCTCGGCCGTGACGCCGAAGAAGCCCAGCGCGGTGTCGATCTGCCCGGGGCCGGTCGGGACATAGCCAAGGATCGAGAGATCGTTCGCGCCGAGGCTGTCGTTGCCGTTGAGGTCCATGCGCCACAACGCGCCCAGGCCGACCGTGCGCAACGATTCCCGTTTCCCGAAGCCGTCCTTGCCGTCGTTGAAAATCCCAAGGACTTCCACCGGCGTCAGGGTACGCCGCCAGTAACCGACGTCGTCCAGCGTCACCGGGACATGGCCGGCGGTGATTTGCCGCGTGGGATCGCGGCCGAAACTCAGCCGGCGGTCGATGGGCAGTTTCACCGCGCCCATCTCGGCGTTGGTGACGGAGAGTCCGTCGACGAGGATCTCGGCGCGCGAGGTGACGGGATCGAACGTCAGCGCGATGTGCTGGAAATTGGTGATGCGTTGCGAACCGCCGTAGCCGGACGCGTCCTTCAGGCCTCGGTTTTCGGTGACGAGGGCGCGGCTGCCCTGCGGGTTGGACAGGTGGATGGCGAGGTCCGATTCGCGCGGGTCGGTGATCCGCAGCCCGACCTCGATGCCGGTGACCGGGCGCGTGTCCGTCACGACGATGCGCGACTGGTTCAGCGCGGCGTCGTTGAGCTGGATGTTGTTCCCCGGATCCGAGGTGATCGTGCGGTTGAACGAGTCGGGAAGGTTCTGCTCGATGAACCGGGCGATGTCATAGTCGACCGTCTGGAGGTTCGGATTGCAGACGCTGACGAAATAGCGGCCCGGAACGAGCGGCGGCTCGTCGCCGATGGAAAGCGAGACGCTGCCGCCGGGCGGCGCGATGAGCACGGTCTTCAGGGAAGCGAGGGGATTGGACGGATCGGGGAGATTGCCGTCCTCGCGCTGTATGATCACCTCGAGGGGCAACGACGGATTGAAGTTGGTGACGACCACCGTGAGCTTGCTGGCGTCGGGCGGTATCAGGACGAATTCGCTCTCGCACTCCCCGCCGGCGACGGATCGGTGGACGAAGGTCTTCGAGAAATCGTTGGGTTGCCCGGTGATGAGGAGATCGTTGACGCGCCCGGCGTTGCCAAAGGCGTCGTCGACCGTCTGGAGCAGCCACACGCCCTGGGCCTTCGCCCCAAGGAAACTGACCAATCGCCCGGGTCCGTCGCTGGGCACGGAACCCTTGAAACGACGGCCACCGAAGTCGTCGTAGATGGTGGTGATGTTGGTGCCGTATTGGACGCGGCCGATCTTGGTGTCGGCGATCTGCCCGTGGTTGTTGAGGACCACGTTGATCCGGTCCTTGTACAGGCTGCCGATGAGATCGGGGAAATTCTGGTGGCTCAGGGTTTGCTTGACCCATACCCGCCGCAGTTCGGCGGCATGGATCCCGAGCCCCATGAAATACCCGATGCCCGGCTTGGTCGGCGAACCGTCGGGAATGGGTTGGGTGATGGGAATTCCGAAGATGCTGATGGTGCCGTCGGGATTCACCTGTCCGAACGGGCGAGTGCTGCTGATGGCGACGAACGCATAGTCGGCGGACTTCTGGTCCTCGGCCTTCACTCCTATATAATAGATCTCACCGTTGACCGGCGAGTTGGTGAAGACCACGGACTCGGTGCCACCCCGGGCGAGGGATTTGAAAGCGTTGGTGACGGCGGCGGGGACGAGGTTCGTCAGGCCAGGATCCAGCGAGACATACAGGTCGATGTCGGCGTCGGCATTCCGCGGCGAGCCGAGGTTCGGCGGGAAGAACGTGACGAACGCGACGTTCCTGCCGTTGGTCAGGTTGCCGCCGTATCCCACGCCGCCCGGCGTGTTGGTAAAGGTATAGAAGTGCCACTGGTTGGTGGTGCCGATGGCGGAGCCGACGAGCGGAGAGTTGGCACCGACCCGCTGGTTGAACATCGGGAGGCCGTTGGTCAGCAGGGAAACCGGCGTGCGCACCGTGGCGATGTTCTGGGCCGTCGTATCAAACGCGTCGGCCACCGTCCCGATCACGCCCAGCGTGTCCGGACTGTCGCTGGCGAGGATCAACGCCGCGTCCTGCACCACGCCGTTGGGGTGGAGTTGGACGGCGTTCACGTTGACGCGGCGCGCGCGCACGATGACGACGAAGTTCGTGCCCGCCCCCGGGGGAAGCACGACCTGCTCGACGTTGTTGACGTTGTCGAAGAACGCCGGGACCGCGTTGGTCTCGCCGAGGGGATTACCGAACGGATCGGTGCCGCCGCTGCCGGCCGACCCGGTCGTGGAAGCCAAAAGATTCGTCGATGTGAGAAGACGGCTATATCCGGTCCCGGCCGCGAAATCATTCCCGAGATAGAACTCGCCGGTGGACTCGTTGGTGACCACGAGGTCGAGGTCGTTGACCAACTTGATCGCGGCGAGCGGATTGCCCGGGGGATCGGTCCACGCGAGCGTGAGGCGGATCGGGTAATTGGTGGCCAGGATATTGTTCAGCTTGATCCGGTACGAACGGCTGTCGCCGGTGGCAAGCCCGAGTTCGTTGGAGCGCCCGACGATCGGGAAGCCAATGAGCTGGCTGTTGGTGGCACCCGTGGACGCGTTGACGAAGCCATTGAGTTTCTGCCCGTCGTCGGTGAAACCGCTGTTGATCGCGCGGTTCAGGTTGGGCTCGCCCCAGCCGGTATAATTGATCGCCCCGCGGGGATCGGGATTATACAGCTGGTTTCCCGAGCGCGAGGAGTTGATCAGGATCGCCTTGTATCCCTCGGGCGGGATCCGGTTCTGCTGCTTGATCTCGTAGTATTCCTGCAACTGCGCCAGCAAGCCGGAGATGGCGGGCGCCGCCATGCTGGTGCCGGATTCATAGCGATACCAGGGACCCACCTCGTCGGCCAGGTCCTGGTAAACGGGAAACTCGTCGAAGTCCGACGGGATCTCGTTCTCGAGCCGCCACAGGGACGATCGGGTGGAAAGGATCCAGGAACCGGGGGCAACGACGTCGGGCTTGAAGCGGCCGAAGTCGCCCTCGGTGCCGATGCCGACGTTGCCACGGCTGGAGAAACCGGAGACCTCATAGTCGGTGTCGGTCTCGACCCCGAAAATGATGTTGGTAATATTGGCCTCGTTGGTCGGGTTATAGTCCCGGCCCGGGATGACCACGTTGTCGGCCTTGAGCACGAGGCCGTCCGTATCGGTGACGACGGTGTTGGTGAGGAAGCGCGCGGACTCAAGCGAACCCACGGAGACGACGTTCTTGGCGTTGCCGGGCGCGGTGACGCTGCCCGCCGCGCCGCCGAGGCCATTGTTGCCGCCCCCGCCCTCGTTGCCGGCGGCAAACACATATAGGATGGGTTGGTCGCCCGGTACCGTGGGCAACGCATCGCGCACCGCGGCATCGTAGCTGGCCGAGATGCTGGTGTATTCCATGCTGCGGGGATAACCCCAGCTATTGTTCGAGATGGGCGCGTTCGAGCGTCCGGTCATCGCGATGTTCGTCCGCGCGAAGGTCTCCTGGAGGAACTCGTCGGAAATCAGCGGCCCCGTCTCCAGATCGATGGGCATCACGAACAATTTCGCCCGGGGCGCCTTGCCCATGAAACCGGCGTTCGTCACCGAGCCCTGGGCGAACGCGACCGTCCCCGACATCGCGCCGTTGCCGGCGATCGTGCCCGCGACGTGCGTGCCGTGCCCGACGACGTCCTGGAACGAGATCGGGTCCTGGGCAAAAACGCGTCCGGCCAGATCGGGATGGGTCTTGTCGACGCCGGTGTCGTTGATGTTCACCAGGACTCCGGCACCGGTCAGGCCCAGCGTGGAAGTCTTGTTGGTGAAATCGGTGCTGGATCCAAGGATCGCGCCGGCGCGGTCATTGGACACCTGGCGGCGTTCGACGCTCTCGAGCAACGTCACGCCGGGAAGTCGGGCGAGCGGCCCGAGAAGGTCCTTGCCGTCGGTTTCGAAAACGACGAGTTCGCCGAACGGGCCGCGCTGGCGGGCGGCAACCCGCGCGCCGAGTGCCTCGGCGGCCGCCACGGACCGCTCCCCGTCGATGACGGTGAGCATGACTTCCGGGGGGGCGGGCATGGACGCGAGGGCGCGGACCGCGAGGACGGGCTCCAGCTTGAAGAGTGGTTCGTTGACGAGGATCGCGCCGACTTCGGCGGCATCCGCCAGCAACGTGGCGGCGGCGGGATCGGCCTGCACCAGGACCGCGTTGACCGGGATATAGGAAATGATGCGGGCACCGGACAAGGCCACGCGGCGCCGGAAAGCGTCGTCGATCTGCGCGGCGGCCTGGACGATATAAGTCCCGGGATCGGCATCGGCCCGCAGGTTCTCGGGAACACGCAGCGGCTCGGCGGAACGGGTGTCGACGAAGGCGTTGCGAAGCAGGATGGCGTGGTCGTCGTGGCTCAGGCGGCCGACGCCCTCGGTGGTGTTGCGCACGCGCGCGGGGAATTTCGGGTCGGCGTGTGCCAGCGGCGCGCCGACGGGCGAGGACTCGACCTTGACCCAGCGGTTGCCGGCGGTGGCCCCGAGGCGGAGCCGGGCAAGCGGACCCGGCGCGCCGGCGGGAGTTGCCCCGGGAGCCTGCGTGGGTGGCGGCGGGCCGACGGCGACGGACGCGTCCGGCCACGGGGTCCGGGCCATCCGGACGACGAGCAGGCCGACGAGCAGCGCGAGGGCGGCGAAGAAAAACCGACGACGGGATGGGCGCATGGACGGTCGAAAATTGATTCGCGCGGAGTTTTAATTCTCGGGCGGCAAAACGCGGTGGTCTTCGATCACCGTGTGGAGCTGTCCCGAGCGCGGGGCACCGTCGAACCGGACGGCGGTGCGGGTCGCGAATTCCGATGTGACAACATAGTTCGTGCACAGGCCAAAGAAAGGCCCGGGCCGCGTCACGATGGAATTGGGCGCGGGCTTGAGTGCCTGGCCGAAAGCGTAGACGACGACGCGCGGTTCGTCGGTCCGCAACAACGAGAGGCTCAGTTGCGGTATCTGTTCGATGACCTCGTCCGGCACCGTGGCCTGGACGAACTTGCGGGTGACGCGATCGGTGGCCCGGTCAAAGGGCGTGACGAACGGCGAGAACCCGAGCGCGTTCTGGTTGGTGCCGAGCGCGCCGACGCCGAGTCCGGGCGCGGAGAGTATTTGTCCGACGTGCTCGAACCGGTTGTTCGGGAAAAGCGTCCGCGCCGAGTTGATGCTGTCCACGATCAACCGTAGTTCCGGCGTCCCCGGCACGATGGGGCGCCCCACCAAACCGGAGCCGGTGTTGGTGAGCACGGTGATGCCGGAGAACACGGCGGACCACGCGGCGGTCTCGGTTTGGTTCACGCCCAGCATTCCGCGGGCGGTGTTGTCGTTCACCGCGGTGGTGAAGAGGTCGAGGATGTTCCAGTCGTTCGTCGGTTGCGTCCTCGCGTTGCCCGACCACGCGGCCCAACTTTTCCCCGACCTCGGCGGCGACGGCGGTTGGTAGCGGTCACGGATCGAACCGTTGCCCGCCTCCGGCCGGATGCCCTTGAGATAGATCGTCTGCCAAGGCGTGCCGCGGTGGACGCGCCCGAGCCATCCCACGTTGGGGAATTTGTTGGTCGGGAAATTCCAGTCGTCGGAACGGCGGACCAAGGAATCCTTGAACGCGACGTCATAGGCCGTCGAGTTGGCATCGGTGGTCGGGACCGGGGCGGCGGACCCGAGGTTTGCATTGACGCCCCATGGCGCGCTGGCGCTGACGATTTTCGTACGGTTGCCGAGCTGGTTGGTCAGCGATCTCGCTTCGAGAGCGAAATTGCCACCGACGGCGAGGAACGGAGCCTCGCCCGGAATCTTGATCTCGGCATAACCCTCGGGCGACGTATAGGTACTGGCGCCGGGGGCCAGATCGTCGGAGGTATAATGCACGAGGGGGTCGTTGGCCTGGCGACGGTCTGTCAGGACGATGCTCGCCGTCGGCGTGAAGCCGGCCTGCGCCACGGAGCCGCCGTAGACCGCCTGCGTCCTCGGGGTCACCGGGGCTCCTGGGCGTCGGGCACGGCGATACAGGAAGTAATAGAGGCCGTCCTTCTCGAAATCCTTTTCCTCGCCGGCAGGACGCACGCCCGGCGCGTCGGCCCAAAGCGAATTCGGGATGTCGAAGGAGCCGATCGATCCCGCGAGTTGGTTCGTCACGCCCTTCTGCAGGAACTGTCCGCCGGCAACGGCGTTCGTGTTCCAGAACTGGCTCATGTGAAACGCGGACGACGCGGAGCCAGACATGCCGAGCAAACGCAGGGCGTTCGTCTCGTACAGGACGCTCTTGAGATTGACCACGTCGAGCAACCGCCCGCTCTGGTCGACCGCCATGTAGACCAAGCGGTTGGTGAATGCGATCGTCAGCTTCGGCGCCGGGGACCTTATATCCACATAACCACTATTGGTTTGTCCACCGGGATATAGGACGCGGCGGAAATGGTCGTAGACGAAGTTGGTACCGAACCCGGTGTTGAGCGGCGACAAATAGGTCTGTGGCGCCCACTTGCCCGCCACGACCGGCCCGACGGCGCTGCGCGAGCCACTGAAGGCAACCCGGGGAAGACGGTTGGGCGGGTCGTTCTCGTCGATGATCGCGAAGTCATAGTAATTGGTCGCGATGAGCGTCACCCCCGCCCGGTTGACCAGCGTGGCATAGGAGTTCAACGCATCCATGCCGAAGAGGTTGGTCAGGTCGTACCGGTATTGGGTCGCGGCCTGGAAACGCGCGTCCTGCCAAAGGTGGTCGGCCGACGACGTCAACGCGTCCACCGGCAGGTTTTTGGCGATGCGGAGGCGGCGCGTGACGTCGAGTCGCGTCTGCCAGAAGCCTTCCTGGAAATTCCCAAGCCCCTTCTTCGCGCCCACGATGTAAGGGATGCCGTACGCGTTGAAGTCGAGTTTGTCCGCGAGGATCGCACGCACGTCCGGGTTCAACGGCAACCGCGCGACCTGCACCGGGCTGTCGAGATCGACCCACGGGCGAGCCAGGGCGAGGGAGTTCGTGACCTCGACGAACCCGGCCAAGCGGACGAGCGTCACGCTGTTGGTGACCTGGCGGTACAAGATGGGCCGGAACACCGTCGGGATGTCGGCACGGGGATTGCCGGGACGCGCCGAGGAATGCGAATGGGTGGCGTCATAGATATTGGCGGCGACCTGCAGCACGCGGTGCACCTGCCCGTCCCAACGGTAGACGTTGGTCACCGTGGTGGCCGGCGTCCCGCCGCGGACGATGTTGGTCCCGTGGATCGCGATGCCGTGCCCGAGGTGCGCCGTGCGGGCATTCGTCAGCAATGCGAGGTCGGGCAGGCCGTTGGTGAATTCCGTCAGCAACATCCGGTGCGCGGCGTTCGTGTACCAGGCGATCGGCGTCCAATCGCGGAAACGCCCGACGTCCATGCTCGACGCGGTGTCCACGTTCGGTGCGGTTTCGGGCATGTAATTGAGCTGGAGCCGGGCCCGCCGGTAGAAAACGCCGCCGGGATTGACGCCGGATTCATACCGTCCGTCGCCGGTGTCCGTCCCCAAGCTTCCGAGCAACCTATAGAAAGTATTCCGGTCGTAGGTGCTGTTGAGGGCGGTCCCCGCCGACGTGCGGCGTCCCGACAGGCGCGTCTCGAGCTTCGCGCCGAGACTGCCGTCGAGGAGACGGGTCATGTCGAAATACTGCCGCTGGTTGTCGGTGCCCGGCCACCGGCGCGTCATGGTGTCCTCGCCGTTGCCCGGCAGGATATAATCCTGGGGACGATGGAACTCCGCGAGGCTCGACGCCACCGGGCCGTCGCCGAAACTGTCGATCCGATCGGAGCCGAAGGGCGTGGAACGGCCGTCGAAGAAAGCGTCGGCGCGCGACTGAAGCGGGGCGCCGCGGCGGAATTGGAACATGCGGTCGGCGTCGGAGAACGACAGCCCGGTGCTGGGCGATGCCAGCGGGGTCCGGAAGTTATAGGTATTCGTCGGCCAGATGTTGGTGTTGAGGTCCGTCAGGTAGGCCGCGAGGTTTCCCTCGAAGGTGGCGACGCCCTCGTTGCGCATGAACCCGCCGCCCAAGGCGCGCCGGTCCTTGGTGTCGTTGTATAGATAATTGATGTCCAGCGTGCGGCCGGCGGGAAGGATCGCGTAGGCCCAGCGGGCGATGAACCGGTTGGTGGGACCGTGCGGCACGCCGGGATGTTCCAGCACCCCGATGTACTCCGGGTCGCCGGTCAAGGTATTGGTCCCGATGATCAGGCCGGCGCGGTCGTACAACCTCTGGAGGCCATTGCTGTCGAAACTGCCGTTGCGGTTGAGATCGAGGTAGAATCGAAACTCGGGCGTGGCCGTCGGGATGCGGCTGATCGACGCGAAGACGGGCGGACGCGGATCGTAGAAAAGGTTACCCAGGGAGGCGCGGTAATTCTGGAGCTCGCCGGGGTTCGCTATGTTGAAGGTCGGCTGGCCGTTGGCGCGGAAATACGGCGCGGCGTTGGTGAAGATCCTCAGGTCCGCCGTCGGGAGCGATTCGTTGGCGAGGGCGCCGAGTTTGGCGAGATCGGGCGCCTGGTTCTGCCAGTTGGTCGAGACCGCAAGTCCGAAACTAAGGCGGTTGCTGGCGGCGAGGATTTTGGACGCGACCTCGGCCTGGGCGCGTTGCAGCGCCATGTCGGCCGCGAACTGCGCGTCGAGTTGGTCGCCGGCGGCGCTGACCGAACTGCGTTCGCGGCGGGCGACCGCGAGGAAGGCGACGGCGGTGATCGTCACCACCGCCAGCATGATCAGCGTGATGACCAGCGCGATGCCACGTTGGGATGAGCGGTTCATCGGAAGGAAGTGCGGATCGGGATGCGTTGCCGGAAACTCTGGATCCGCGAAAGGTTGTTGGTGAGATACCGGTTACGGATGGCCGCGTTGGGCGGCAGGGCGCGGTACTGTTCGAGCAACCGCGGTTCCAGCGTGTCCAGTTCGACCTCGATGTACGCCGGCATGGCGTTGTCGGAATAAGTAACCTCGGAAAAAAGCTTTTGGACGACGTTGTCGCGGAGCAGCGGCGGAAACCGCGTCGCGCCGTCGGGTGGCGGGAAAAGTTCCGCCGGATACAAGGGGTCGATCGCCCGGCCCACGGCGTCGTAGGTGGTGATCTTGAAATTGACGACGCCGTCGACGACGCGGGAGGAATTCGTGCGGTAGGTGATGGATCCCCGCGAACCCGCGCCGGTGAGCAGCAACAGGTTCTTTTGGAGCAAGCCGGCGCCACGATTGCCACGCGTCGTGAACTGGATGGTGAGGTCGTTCGTCGACATGGGGTACTCGCCCTGGTCGACGCCCCGGGCGGCGGTCATATGGTCCTCGTACCGGTATAAGGTACCGACCGGCGGCTTGACCGGGGTCGATCCCGAATCCTCGGCCGCGACGAAATAGCCGAAAACCTGGAACCGATGGTCGCCGACATTCCTGATGCCCCAGACTTCCTCGAGGATCGGTTGCCGCTCCTGGAACTTCAGTGACTGGTCGACGATCAGATTGGCCTGCGCGCTGACGCGGACGGCGAAATTGGGACCATCGACAACGCCGGCGGACCGGGCTTCCTGAAGGTCGCGGATGATGAGGCCGAGGGAGGAACGGGCGCCCTCCAGGAGATCCGCCTGTCCCGAGGCGCCGCGGAGGGCCTTCTGGGTTTGATCGAACATCGCGTAAAGCGCGAGTACGACGACGCTGAGGAGGCCGACCGACACGAGCAACTCGATCAGCGAGAAACCCCGGGCGCGCGGAAGGAATGGGCTGGCAGGCTTCATGGCGTCAGTTGCGCGGAAAGTTGGCGATGTTGGTGACCAGCGGGCTGCCGTTGAAACGGCTCGCGGGACGCCCGTTGCCGAGGAAGTTGGTCGTGAGGATCTGGCGGGTCCCGAAGACCTCGGTCCGGAACGTCCGCCGGTTGTTGCCCACGCGGAAGTCGCCGCTCGCCGTCCGGAAGACCGGCCAATGGAACGTCAACCGCAGGTCGCTCAGGCTCTCGTCGAGCCGGATCTGCTGGTTCAGGGTCGAGGCGACCAGGGGGGCATTCGTATAAGGCACCATGACGGTCACGGGCGGGCGCGTGACCGCGGTGTCGGACTGCGCCTCGATTTGGTATCGGAACGCGGTCGTGAACCGGGTCGTGTCGGGAACGCCGCCCCCGTCGCGGTAGCTTTTCTCGCTGAAGGGACTGGTGAACGAGCGGAACTGCGCGGTGACGATGTTCTCCACGATGCGCACTTCCTTGCCGACCACGACCGCCTCATAGCGCGGGAGGCTCAGCAACGCCACGACCTGCCATGCCTGCGTGATCTTCTCGGTGGGACCGGGCAACGTCTCGTTGTAATTGGGACCCTTGTAGAAATTGTCGCCGGTCAACGCGCCGACCCGGCGC
Source organism: Verrucomicrobiota bacterium (assembly GCA_025363585.1). GTDB lineage: Bacteria > Verrucomicrobiota > Verrucomicrobiia > Limisphaerales > UBA9464 > UBA6176. Next base: position 24,238 of record JANYDN010000311.1, read on the forward strand.
CACCGGATATAATCCACGTTGTTGGTGAGGTCGGAGATGCCGAGGCTGCCGCTGCGGATCGACTCGATCAGGAACTGTGCGTCCTGGGCGACGAGGGTGTCCTCGCGGTTTTGTTTCTGGACGTTGAGACCGCTGGGCAACACGCCGATGATCGCGACCAGGGCGATGCCGATCACCGCGATGCACAGCGCGATCTCGGTCAGCGTGAACGCCGCGGCGCGGCGACGGTATGGAAAGGGGGCGTGCATCACTTGGGGGAGGTTTTCACCAGCCGGGCACGGCCGGTATGATAGGAAATCCGGATGATACTGTTCGTATAACCCATGCGCGGCGTCTCGGCGACGTCGCCGGGCCCGAGGACGGGCCGGTTGTTCGCGTCGCGGGGCATGAACACGCTTCCCGGGCCGACCGCCACCAGCACGTCGGCGCCGACGGCGACCGGCGTGCCGTCCACGGACAGGAGGTTGGTATAAGTCTGGTTGGAGATGCGCCCGTTGGAATCGAAGGCAATGAACGGCACGAGGGGAAGACTATCGACGCCGCCCCAGATCGCGGCCTGGTCCTCGAGCAACTGGTCGGCGACCACCACTGGATACGGAAGGGGCCGGCGCGAGAGGCGTTGCACCCGTTTTTCCAAGGCGACCTTCGAGGTGCGATCGCCCGGGTTGAACATCTCCTTCGGGAAAATCATTCCCTGGGGCAACGTCCGCCATTCGGTGAGGTAGCGGGGGCGGTAGACGCCGGGCTGCTCCCCGACGCGGTGCTCCGTATAGATGGCGTACGAGGCATATTGCCCGAGGACGGTGTTGGTCAACGAGGTGAGCGCGATCTTGGGAAACGATCCGTAGCCCGAGGCCGGCAAGGATTCGAAAAGGCGTTGCTGCGCGTAGCCGTTGGTGGGCGCGAAGACAAAGTAGACGGTGGCGCGGTTCTTGAGCGCGAGCTGGCGCGCGTAGGAGAGGTCGTCGACCAGCTGGCGCTGCGCGGCGGCGAGCGAGTTCGACTGCCCGAAGCCCTTGAACGCCGGTATCGTCATCGCGGCCAGCGTGCCGATGATGGCGAGCACGACCAGCAGTTCGATCAGCGTGAAGGCACGCCGGCGGGCCGCGATCGGCGATGTGCTGTGGGCTTTCATGGCGGTTCGGGGCCGGAATCTTACTTCCAGCTATAGAGGTTGTCGGCGTTCACCGTGCCCTTGGCGGGCTGGCCCGAAGGCGGCCGGGTGAAATCGATCTGCCCGTCGGCCCCAAGGGAGATCACGGCGACGGCCGCGTTGATGAACTCGCGTTCGGTCGGATTGGTGGGCCCAAAGAATGGGTTGCGGACCTTGCCGTCGTAGTCGAGATCCACGATCACGATGAACGGGAAACCGTAGGCGTCGCGATAGACGCCGTCGTTGTCGCTGACGCGGTCGGGCTTGTTGCCGGATTCGGTGCGGACCGACAGGAAGGTTTCCTGTTGCGGGTTCAGCTCGTTGTTCCTGTTGATGATCTGGCCGTTGAGCGTGCGGGACTCGTGCAGGAGCACCGCCATGATCTCGGCGTTCGACACCTGCCAGGCACCGCCGGGATTGGTGACGGTGGCGTAGGTCAAGCCCGTCTTGCTGGCGGGAACGGGCTGGCCGTCCTGCTGGGTGCCGTAGGTGAAATCCGGTTTGGCATCCGTCACGGCCTGGCGCGTCTGCTGCGAGGCGGGCATGCGCGAATACTTGGCGTAGTACGCGTTGACCGCGCCCTCAAGGTTCTTGATGTCGACGCCCACCTTCTTTCGCCGGGCGTTCTTTTGGACGCCGGAGATCGCGGGCAACAACATTCCCGCGAGGATACCGATGATCGCGATGACGACGAGCAACTCGATCAGGGTGAAACCGCCGCGGCGGGATTGGACTCTGGGTTTCATGGAAAGGATTCGTTTGGGATTTGGAAACGAAAGCAGGTGGATGGTGGCGGGCGGGAAATCAGTTCTTCCAGTTGCCGATGATGCGTTTCTGGCCGCGGATGATGACCTCCGCCCAAAGATCGAACCCGGTTGGGTTGTTGGTCGGGTTGCTGGAAACGTAGCGCCAGGGATTCACGGCCTCGAGACCGGCGGTGGCGATCGGCGAGGGAAACTTGGGATCCTTCAATGGCCAAGGCACGGGCGCCACGAGCACCTCGATGTCGGGGTTTTTGGAAATGGCCACGTGTTGCGAGGCGTTGAAAGGGTGGTGATACAGGCGCCGGACGTTGTTCGAGAGCGCGGCGTTGACGAAGCCGTCGCGGTTGAAATTGACCCGCACTTGCGCGTCGGGATCGAGTCGGGTCGTGGCGCTGTCCTCGTAGCCGGTCGGGACGAAATAACCCCCGATTCCCTGCCGGTGGACGACGAGTCCAACGAGTTCGTAATACAGCGGGTTGATGACCGGATTGACGATGGGCGTGCCGAAGGAATCGCGGCCGGTGACGTTGTCCGGCGGATAGACGCCGTGCTTGGCCTTGTAGCTCTCGATGGCGGTGACGAGTTTCTCGAGTTCGGCGCGGGTCTTGGATTCCTTCATGCGGGCGGCGGCCTGGGGCGCCAGACCGACGAGGAGTCCGGCGAGAACGGCGATGATGGAGATGACCGCGAGCAATTCGATCAACGTGAAGCCGGCCGCGGCGCGGGCGGCGCTCCGGACATGGGAATTCAAGGTCGGTTTCATGCTGGCGGAAGGGCGACTTGGTACACTCTCGGATTCACCGGTCACGCATTTCTTTTTCCATTCGTTCGCTGAGCCACTGCTTGATCATGCTCTGGTAATTGAGGAAGCGGGACCGTGCGAGCCGCTTGATTCGTGCCAACATCCGCGGATCCATCCGCAGCGTGATCGACACCGACTCGGACATTTCGGCGTTGGCGGAGGCCGCCGCATCCATCAACCGAAGGTCGACCTCGTGCTCGCCCCAGAACGCGCCTTCCGCCTGTTCGCCATCGAACAGGGGGACTTCGTTCCAATCGATGACGACTTCCATGGCTACCTCCGGTCACGCCGACAATGCCTGGTTGAGCCGCCGGGCGTAAAAGTACTCCTCCGCCGCGGTAAACACCCGCGCGAGGATGACCCTCACGATCTTCCCGTTGGTCCGGTAGACGCTGAACACTCCCACCCCTCCCGCGGAACGCCCCAGATTGAAATACCGGGACTGCACCGCGAACCGGGGGGAATCCGGCAACAACCGCACCGAAAACGGATCCTCAAACGACTCCTCCACTTCCCGTACCGTCAAAGAACCGGCAAATTCAAACGGCGGATTGTTCCAATCAAACTCCATTCACGATCCATTCAACACCCCCGCCGAGTAATGCCAAAGCAATTTCAATGTGCTTACAATGTACTTACACCCGATCCGACGGAGCGGTCAACCATTCGTCACGCGAAAGGGGTGGAAAGGTTGAATCTCCCTCCCCAAAAGCAAACGGCCACCGGATGACCGGTGGCCGTTTGTCGAGCCGCGGGGTCCGCGGGATGGGCCTATTCGCCGGGGCCCTTGTCGTCGCCGCCGAGTCGGTCGATCAGCGTGATCAGCGGCAGGAAGAGCGCGATGACGATGGATCCGACGATCACGGCCAGAAAGACGATCATGATCGGTTCCAGCAAAGAGGTCATGGCCGAGACGGCGTTGTCGACCTCGTCGTCATAGTTGTCGGCAATCTTCAGGAGCATCTCCGGCAACGCGCCCGTTTGCTCGCCGACGTCGACCATGGAGATGACCATGGGCGGGAAGACGGCGGATTTTTCAAGCGGCGCGGTGATGGTCTCGCCTTCCTTGACGCTTTCGTAGATCGAGGCGACGGCGTTGGCGACCACCAGGTTACCGGCGGTTTCCTTGACGATGGTGAGCGCCTGAAGGATGGGAACGCCCGAGCTGACGAGCGTGCCCAAGGTCCGGCTGAAGCGGGCGATGGCCACCTTCGAGATGACCGATCCGATGATCGGGAACTTCAGTTTCGCCTTGTCCCAGATATAGGCGCCATTCTTGGTTCGAAGGGCGATCTTGAAGCAGATGAAGAACACCACGAGCCCGATGATGACCGGCCCGGGCAGCGGGATGCCGCCGGCCCATTCGGGGAACACGATGGTGTAGTCCTTGATCGTGTCGGAAATCTTGAGGACGAACTCGGTGAACGCCGGCATGCCGGCGTCGCCCAGAAGGTCGGCGAAGATCGCCTTGAACTTCGGGACGACGACGACCATGAGGAGGCCGAGGATGCCGAGCGCGACGATCATGACCGCCGAGGGATAGAACATGGCCGCGATGACCTTGCCCTTGATCTTTTCGGCCTTCTCCATGAACTCGGAGAGACGGTTGAGGACCACCTCCAGCACACCGCCGATCTCACCGGCCTTGACCATGTTGATGAAAAGGCGATTGAAGACCTTGGGATGCTGGGCGAGGCCTTCGGAAAACGTGCTGCCGCCCTCGATGGACATCGCGAGGTCGTCGAGGATGTTCTTCAGCGTCGGGTTGCGTTCCTGCTTTTGGAGAACGCGAAGTCCACGGAGCAACGGCAAACCGGCATCGACCAGCGTGGCCAACTGGCGGGTGAACGTGCAAAGCACCTTGGCCTTCACCCCGTTGCCCATTCCCGGGATGCGGAGGTTCAGGGACTTCTTGGAACCCTTGCCTCCCCCGGAACCGCCGGAGCCCGGTTTCTTGGCGGCCTTCGGGTCCTTGGGCTTCTCGGCTTCCATCACTTTCGTGGGGAAGAATCCCATTTCCTTCAGGCGGGTGATCGCCTCGGACTGGCTGCCCACTTCGAGCACGCCCTTGGTCTCCTTGCCACGAGTGTCCATGGCGACGTAGTTGAACTTCGGCATAACGGCCTCCGGATCGATTCCCAACTCAGGTGTATTTCAACACTTCTTCCACCGTGGTGTCCCCGGTGAAGATGGACCTAAGGCCATCGTCCCGGAGCGATACCATCCCCAGCTCGATCGCCTTCTGGCGAACGACCACCGTGGGAGCGCGTTCATTGATTAGAGTGCGGATCGCATCGCTAATCACGAGCAATTCATAGATTCCCTTCCGTCCCTTGTAGCCCGTGTCGTTGCAGCTCGGGCATCCGCGACCGTAGTAGAACACCTTGTCGCCGATGTCGTGCGGCGAGAGTCCCATGGTCTGCAATTGGGTCTCGCTGGGCTCGAACGGCGTGCGGCATTTGGTGCAGATCCGCCGCACCAATCGCTGCGCGAGGATCGCCAGCAGCGTCGACGAGATCAGGAACGGCTCCACGCCCATGTCGACGAGACGCGTCACCGCGCCCGCCGCGTCGTTGGTGTGGAGGGTCGAAAGCACCAAATGGCCGGTCAGCGACGCTTGGATCGCGATTTGCGCCGTCTCGAGATCGCGCATCTCGCCCAGCATGATGATGTCGGGGTCCTGCCGAAGGAACGCGCGCAAGGCCTTCATGAAGGTCATGCCGCAGCCCTCGTTGACCTGCACCTGCATGATTCCCTCGATGTCGAACTCCACCGGGTCCTCCACCGTCAGCAACTTCGTGTCGATGGTGTTGACCTTGCGCAACGCGGAATAAAGCGTGGTCGTCTTGCCGCAACCCGTCGGGCCCGTCACCACGAAGATGCCGTTCGGTTGGTTGATCGCCTCGTGGACGAAGGTGCTGATGTCCTTCGGGAACCCCAACGCGTCGATGTCGAGGCTGATCGATCCGCGATCCAAAACGCGCAGCACGACCGATTCGCCGAACGCCGTCGGCAACGTCGAGATACGAAGATCGATCTGGCGCCCGGCGACGAACACCGAGATGCGTCCGTCCTGCGGCAACCGGCGCTCGGAGATGTTCAGGTTCGCCATGACCTTCAGGCGCGAGGTCACCGGCAACGCCAAGTGCTTCGGCGGCGGCGTCATCTCGTAGAGCGCGCCGTCCACGCGATACCGGATCTTGAATTCGTCCTCGAACGGTTCGAAGTGGATGTCGGATGCCCGGTCCTGCACCGCCTGCATCAACACCAAGTTGACGAACTTCACGATCGGCGCGTCGTTCACGACGTCGTCGAGCTTCAGCAACCCCGTCCGGACGTCCTCGACCTCGTGCGCGACGTCGGAGTCCGCCCCGAGTTGCTTGAGGATGTCGTCGTAACCGCCAGCGGCCTGCGCCGGATAAAACTTCTCGATCGCACGGATCACGTCGGCCGGATTCGCGACGACCAGTTGGATCTGGAGTTTGACCGTGAAGCCCAACTCGTCCACGACCGCGGGATTCAACGGATCCGCGAGCGCCAACTGCACCGTGTCCCCGAACACCGCCACCGGCACGCACTGGTACATGCGCGCGCTCTCGGCGGGCACCGCGGCAATCACGTCCGGGGTCATCTGCCCCTCGTCGATGGACACGACCATCGTGCCCAGGTGATCGGCGATGATCTGGAGGATGGAGTCGAGATCCAGCAGGCCGTAATCCTGCACCACCTGCATCACGGACTTCCCGCCGCGTCCCATTTCCTGGACGACCTCGTCGCGCTGGAGGTCGTCGAGGAGGCCACGATCGCGGATCAGCGCGAGCAGCGGGTCGGAGATGGCGTCGGTCATGTCGGGGGTGGAGTTCGAACGGTGGATGGACTCAGGACCGCTTGTTCGCCTGCGCTTCGGCGCGGGCCGCTTTCAATTCCTGTACCTTCTGGTGGATCGTGGTCGGGTCCTGCGCCTTGGTCAGGACTTCTTCCTCCGCGATCATCCCCGCCGTCCACTTGTCGATGAGGAACGAATCCAGCGTCACCATGCCGTACTTCGCTCCCGTCTGGATGTCCGACTGGATGCGGAACGTCTTGTTGTCGCGGATCAGCGCGCCCACGGACGGGGTGTTGCACATGATCTCGAAGACGGCGACGCGTCCCGGCTTGTCGACCCGGGGGATCAACAACTGGGAAATCACGGCCTGCAGCACCGTGGAAAGCTGGATCCGGATCTGTTCCTGCTGGTTTTGGGGGAAAGCGTTGACGATACGATCGATGGTCTTCGCGGCACCGGTCGTGTGGAGGGTTCCGAACACCAAGTGACCGGTTTCGGCCGCGGTGATGGCCGCTTCCATCGTCTCGAGATCGCGCAATTCGCCGACCAGGATGATGTCGGGATCTTGGCGGAGGGCGCGGCGGATGGCCTCGGCGAAGTTCGGCACGTCGACGTTGACCTCGCGCTGGGTCACCACCGCCTTCTTGTGCTTGTGATAGTACTCGATCGGATCCTCGATCGTGATGATGTGCGCGTCATCGCGCTCCTCGTTCAGGATGTTGATCAGGGACGCGAGGGTCGTCGTCTTGCCGGAACCCGTTGGTCCGGTCACCAGTACGAGTCCGCGGGGCCGGGAGAGCAATTCGCGGACGGAAGGAGGGATACCGATTTGCTCCATCGTGAGCAATTTGCTAGGAATCTGCCGCAAAACGATGGCGAAGTTTCCCTTCTCCTTGAAGGCCGAGACGCGGAAGCGGGCCAACTCGCCGAACGCGAATCCGAAGTCGGCTCCGCCCTTCTCCCGGATTTGCTGGATATGGTCTTCCGAGGTGATCGAGCGCATCAGTTCCTCGGTATCCTCGGGGCGCAGGGCGGGTCCCTCGACGCGCTGGAGGATGCCATGGATGCGGATTACCGGCGGGATCCCCACGCGGACGTGCAGGTCGGCTCCGCCCTCGGAGACCATCAACTGCAACAAGTCGGACATCTGGTAGGACATGGCTTTGGGAAAGGCTGTGGCGGCTGGTTAGGAGGGTGGTTGGCGGACCGGGATGGCGTTCGATACGACTAGCACGATCATTGCCAGAGACGTCAATGGTCCACGACCGTGGCTCGGATGACCTCCTCGACCGTCGTGAGGCCGGCAAGGACCTTGCGGGTACCGTCCTCGCGCAGCGTTCGCATCCCCATCTCGCGGGCCTTGTTGCGAAGGACATTGGCCGGGACCTTGTCGAAGATCATGCGACGCGCCTCGTCGTTGATCGTGAAGACTTCGAAGAGGCCGAATCGGCCTTTGTGGCCGGTTTTGTTGCACGTCGGGCAGCCCGCGCCACGCCGGACCGTCGCGGAAGCGAGCATGTCCGACGTGATGTTCAGGGAACGCATTTCCGACTCGGACAAGGTGGACGGTCCACCGCACCCCTTGCAAATGCGGCGCACCAAACGTTGCGCCATGAGGCATCGCGTCGCCGACGCCACGAGGAAGGGCTTCACTCCGATGTCGATGAGACGCGTCACCGCGCCCGGGGCGTCGTTGGTGTGCAGGGTGGAGAACACCAAATGGCCGGTCAGCGAGGCATTGATCGCGATGCTCGCCGTCTCCATGTCGCGGATTTCGCCAAGCATGATCACGTTCGGCGATTGGCGAAGCATCGAGCGCAGTGCGGATGCGAAAGTAAACCCGATGATTTCCGCAACCTGAACCTGGTTGATGCCCGCCAGCATGTACTCGACCGGGTCCTCGACCGTGATGATTTTGCGGTCGGGCCGGTTGATGTAATTGAGGCAGGAATACAGCGTCGTGGTCTTGCCGGAGCCGGTCGGGCCGGTGACCAGGAGGATCCCGTCGGGCAACGCGATCAGACGCTCGAAGGCCAGCTGGTCGTCCGCGAAGAAACCCAATTCCGCCAACCCCAGACGAAGGCCTTCCTTGTCCAGGATACGCATGACGATCGATTCGCCGTGCTGCGTGGGAAGGCAGTTGACGCGAAGATCGATCGTCTTGCCGCCCACGTTGGCTTGGATACGACCGTCCTGCGGGATCCGTCGCTCCGCGATGCTCATCATCGACTGGATCTTGAGGCGCGCGATCATGGGCGCCTGCAGCCGCTTCGGCGGGTCCCTTTGCTCGATCAGCACGCCGTCGATGCGGTAACGCACCCGGAAGCGACGTGCCATCGGCTCGAGATGGATGTCGGACGCCCGCATCTTGAAGGCATCGATGATGATCTGGTTGACGAGGCGGATGATCGGCGCGTCGGCGTCGATTTCCTTGCCGTCCGCCGCGACATCGCCCTTGAGCTGGGTGATCTCCACCTCGCCCTCGGTGATGTCCTGGATCATCTTGGCGATGCCGCCGTCATCGCGGCCGCTTCCGCCGTAATACTTCGCGATCGCCGCCTCGATGTCGGCCGGGCTCGCGACGCGCAGCTCGACGGTCTTGCCGAGGGAAATCTGGAGTCCGTCGATCGCCTCGATGTCCGACGGATCGCTCAGCGCCACGGCGACGGTGCCATCGCCGACGGCGACCGGGATCGCGTTGTACTTTTTGGCGATGTGACGCGGGATCGCGGAGATGACATCGTCCGAAAGACGCATGTCCCCCAGCGGCACCGACTCGACGCCGAAGTACGTGGCCTTGGCCATCGTGACCATGCCGGGATCCAGCTGGCCTTGCTTGACCAGCGTGTCCAACTGGCCTTCGCCAGCGGCCTCGGCATCGGCCTGGATCGCGTCGAGTTGCTCGCGCGTCACCAGCCCCATGTCGACCATCGTGTCGATCAGGAAATCGTCTTTCGCAGCCACAATCGTCTCGGGTTCCGGCCCACAGAATGTCTGCAACCGGGGAAGAGCGGGGGTGATTTAGGGTGCCGCGAATTGGAAAGTCAAACGCCGACAGCCCGATCGGCGACCAATCGCTGCATCTCACCGCCGATTGCCTCGTTGCGCGGGGGACGTTGGCCGTTCGACCGACGGCGTTGGTCGCCGTCACGTGTCATTCCGCGCGGGCAGCGTCCGCCGTTGGGGGCGCGCGACGGCCACCTCGGGGAATGCCCGGATTCCCCGAATTGCGCTTGCAGCCAATCGTCCGATCCGCGGCACCGGATCGATCCGATCGCGTTCCAGGGCGACGTCGCCCCCGCACAACGCCGGTTGCGCGCGCTATTGGATGCCGATCCTGAATTGCGCTTCGTCGAGGAGCGCGACGGATACCTTAGATATGAGGCGGTGACCCGGGTTTGGAGGTTTGTGGACGACGTGGAACTTCTGTTCGACACGTCGAAGGCGGCGATCCACATGCGTTCGGCGTCGCGGATCGGGCGGAGCGATCTTGGGACGAACCGCCGTCGGCTGGAGCGTATCCGCGCGGCGTGGGCGGCATCGGGAGGATGACCATCGGCGGGCACGGGACCCGCATGAAACGAGGTCGTGGCGGGCGAAGCGGGCATTCGCGCAAAAAAGTTGTGGCATTCGAAGGATCCTCTGTTAGCGTCCGCGGCCTTCGATTGCCGGCATGCGCAAGGGACAAACGTTCCGGTGCACGGCACGAAACACTAACCGCTCCAAGTCGCTGTGACTGGCAAGAAGAACTCGACCAAGAAGTCGGCGTCCGCTCCCGCACCGCGGGCGCCGCTGGCGAAGGGCAAGACCGTGGGTTCCACGAGCGCCGCCGCCATTCTGGGGCGTCCGCTGGCGAAAGGCGCCAAAAGCAGTGCCATCGCATGGACCCCGGTTTCCCGGGTGAAGTTGGAGTGGCAAAAGTACTACCAGAACCTCCTGGACCTGCACGAACGGTTGCGGAACCAGATGACGGGGCTGGCCAAGGAGTCCCAGGCCGAGATGGAGAACTACAGTCTCCACATGGGCGACTCGGGCACCGATAATTTCGACCGCGATTTCGCACTCAGCCTCCTTTCGTCCGACCAGGACGCGGTCTACGAGATCGAGGAAGCGCTGAAGCGGATCGAGAAGGGCACGTATGGCGTGTGCGAGTTGACGGCGAAGCCGATTCCCCGCGCGCGTCTTGATGCCATTCCCTGGGCCCGCTTCACCGTGGAATCCCAGGCACAACTCGAGAAAGAAGGGGCGCTCCGTCAGCGCAACCGTCTCGGGTCGCTCGGCACCGTGGAAAGCGGTTCGGGCGTCGAAGCGGACGACGACGACAACGAGATCGAAGAAAAGCCAGCCAAGGAAAAGGAATAAGGATTTATGCCTCGCGAAATCGTCACCATCGAGTGCACGGAGGCGCGCAAGGAAGGAAAGCCGCCTTCCCGCTACCAAACGTCGCGCAACAAGAAGCTGCAGACCGAGAAGGTGGAGAAGAAGAAATTCAACCCCTTCCTGCGTCGCCACACCCTGCACCGCGAAATCAAGTAAGCCATGCCCCGCAAAACCAGTCTCGACGAAAAGAAGAAGCGTCGCTCCGCTTCGCCCCGGACCCCGCGTCCGAAGCCGAAGATCGACTTCACCCTGGACGCGATCGACTTCAAGAACGTCGCCCTGCTCAAGCAGTTCGTGACGGAGAACGGCCGTCTGTTGCCGCGGAAGTACACCGGTTTGCCGGCGCAATTCCAGCGCCGCCTGACGGTGGCGATCAAGCGGGCGCGCCAGATGCTCCTGATCAAGTAAGGTCCCATCACCGGGACCGATCGACCCGCCGGAAACCCCGGCGGGTTTTTTGCGCGCCCACGTCCTGCAATCGGTTTGCAAATGGAAATCAACCTTCCTAGCATCCTCGGCGTGTCCCGCACCGTCCGAAGCCACGCCGCCGCCGTTCTCCTGGCCTTCGCCGCGCTGGTTCCCACGCCCACTTCCCATGCCGCCGAGCCCGGCCGGAAGACCCGGATCCTCACCACCATCGCCCCCCTCTTCTCGTGGACCGCCGCCATCGCCGGCACCAATGCTTCCGTCGAGAATCTCCTTCCCGCCGACGTCGGTCCCCATTCCTTCCACCTCCAACCCAGCGATCTCTCGAAAATCGCGCACGCCGACCTGATCGTCGCCGTCGGACTCGGACTCGAGGACTGGCTCGACAAGGCGATCAAGGGAAGTCGCTCCCGGCCCGGCCCGCCGCCCGTCCTGAAAGTCACCGACGGTTGGCGCCGCCAGCTCATCCACGAATTGCCGGTCCTCAAACTCGATCCAGGCAGCCACACCCACCCGGACGAGCATGCCGACCACGATGACGAGCACGGCCCCAATCCCCACGTCTGGCTCGATCCCGTTTTCGCCCGGCACGCCGTTTCCAACATCGTGGCCGCCCTCCGCCGCGCCGATCCCGCCCATGCGGATGCCTATCAAGCCCGCGCCGACGCCTACCAAACCCGCCTCGCCGTCCTCGACGCTGACCTTCGCGAGGCAATCGCCGCGCTTCCGTCGAAATCCATCGTCACCTACCATGACGCGTTTCCCTATTTCGCGCGCCGTTACGGACTCGATCTCGTGGGCGTCGTCGAGGAAGTGCCGAGCGTCGAGCCCTCTGCCCGCTACCTCGCGTCGCTCTCGAAGGTGATCCGCGCCCGGAAGGTCCGCGTCATGTTCACGGAACCTCAGTTCAACCCGCGCTTGGTCCGTCAGCTCAGTCAGGATCTGAGCAAGGGCGACCTCAAGGTGGAGTTCGCCGAACTCGACGTCCTGGAAACCGGCCCGCTCGTCGAGTCGTTCTACGAGGACGCCATGCGGCGCAATCTCGCGACGCTCCGCCGGATGCTCTCGAAGTGACGTCATGACCCTCGAGCCCGCCACGCCGGTCGAAAACGCGCTCGAGGTCGAGGATGTCCACGTCCAGTTGGGCGACACCCGGGTCCTGCGCGGCGTGAATCTCCAGGTCCCGCGGGGACGCATCGTCGCCGTCATCGGGCCCAATGGATGCGGGAAGACCACCCTGCTCCGTTGCCTTCTCGGCCTCCAGAAGGTGGACCGCGGCGAAATCCGTCTCTTTGGAAAACCCATCGGCCCCGAGGTCCTCGCGCGTGTCGGCTACGTCCCGCAACGCCTGCAGGTCGACCCGTCGTTCTCGTTGTCCGTCCGCGAATTCCTCGCGCTCCGCCGGCGCGAGACCCGTTTCTGGTTTTGGCAAACCCATCGCGCCACCGATGCCCATCTCCGCGAAACGCTGGCCGAACTCGACGCCGTCCATCTGCTCGATCGACCTCTCGCGGGACTCAGCGGCGGACAACTCCAGCGCGTCCTGATCGCCTATAGCCTGCTGGGTCGCCCCGAAATCCTGGTGCTCGACGAACCCACCGCGGGCGTCGACACGCCGGGCGAACACTCCTTCTACGAACTCATCGCCTCGATCCATCGCCGTCTCGGCCTCACCGTCGTGCTCGTTTCCCACGATCTCGGCATGGTGTTCCGCCACGCCGCGTGGGTCTACGCGTTGAATGGCGTCGTGTGCTGCGAGGGACCACCGGAGGAAGTCCTCGACGCGGAGTCGCTCAAGGCCGCGTACGGAATCCACGTCGCGCCCTATCACCACCACCACCATGCGGGCCATCCGCACGCCCATCCGGTCGTCGCACCGCCCGGCCAGAGCGTGCCGATCGCATTCCGGAAGCGCTGACCGCCATGCCCGACTTCCTGTCCGAACCCTACATGCAGCGCGCGCTGCTTGCCGCGATCATTCTCGGCCCGATGTGCGGCCTGCTCGGCGTCTTCGTCACCGCTCGGCGCATGGCATTCTTCAGCGAGACCATCGCCCACAGCGCGCTCACCGGCGTCGCCCTCGGTTTTCTTGTCGGCTTCGACGAACCCACCCTTCCGGTGCTTCTCGTCTGCTGCGTGCTCGCCGTCGCGATGCTCTGGCTCAAGGAACACTCGGCCCTGCTTACCGATACCATCATGGCGGTGCTCCTCAGCTCGTCGGTCGCCACCGGCGTCCTGCTGCTCAAGTTCCAGCCCAACCGTTGGGCCGACCTCGACAAGTATCTCTTCGGCGACATCCTTTCCGTCTCCTGGGACGACGTCCGTATCGCGGCCGTCGTCGCGCTCGTCGTCGTGATCGTGGTTTTTCGCTATCTCAACCCCCTGACCTTGCTCGCGACGAACGAAGACCTCGCCCACGTCAGCGGCGTCCGCGTGCGTCCGCTCAACTACGCGTTCGTCCTCCTCGTCACCCTCACGGTGGCGCTCGGTGTCCGTCTCGTCGGCATCGTGCTCGTCACGTCGCTCGTCGTGATCCCCGCGGCGACCGCGCGTGGATTCGCCACGAACCTCCGCCAGCACCTGGTCCTCGGCACGCTGCTCGGACTCGTCGGCGCTTCCGGCGGCGTCGTCCTCGGCTACCCGTTGGACTTTCCCACGGGACCGACCATCACCCTGACGCTCGCGGCGTTGTTCGTCGTTTCCCTCGTCTATTCGCGGGCACGGCGACGGCGCGCGTCGTCACCCCTGCCCGTCCCCCAGCCGTGAACAAGCCCTGCGCCCAGCACGCCCATCCGCACCGGCTCGTCCAGCAGTCGCTCAGCGATCTGACCCAAAAGCTCCGCGACGGCGACCGCAAGATCACCGGCCCGCGCCAAGCCATCCTCGACGTCCTCCGCCGCCACGCGAATCCGCTGACCAACAAGGAAATCCACGCCGCGTTGGGGAAGGAGGACTGCGACCTCGCCACGATCTACCGCAACATGCACACGCTCGAGTCGATGGGACTCGTGAAGCGCTACGATTTCGGCGACGGCGCCGCGCGCTTCGAACTCGTCGAGGGCGAGACCGACCATCACCACCATCACCTCGTCTGCCGCGTTTGCCAGACGGTCGTGGAGGTCGAGGGATGTTTCCCCGCCGAACTCGAGTCGGCACTCGCGACGCGGCACGCCTTCACCGAGGTCTCGCACCGGCTCGAGTTCTTCGGCGTTTGCCCACGCTGCCGCACCGACGCGCCAACCACCGCCTGACGCGTTCCCATGCGACTCGACCAATGGCTCTGGTGCGTGCGCGTGTACAAGTCGCGGTCGATCGCCGTCGAGGCGATCCGAGCGGGACACGTTCGCATCGGCGATGCGGAGCCGAAACCCGCGCGCGAGGTCCATCCCGGCGAACTCGTCTCCGCGCGCGCCGGCGATCGCGTCCGCATCCTGAAAGCCCTCGGCGCCCCACGCTCCAGGGTCGCGGCAAAGGACGTCCCGCAATACGCCGAGGATCTCACGCCGCCTCCCGTTCCGGCACTCCCACCCGGTTTGGGCGAGCCGCAACTCCTGCGCCGTCCGCGCGGTGCCGGTCGCCCGACCAAACGCGAGCGCCGCCAAATCGACGGCTTTCTCGGCGGGTAGGTTTCCTATTTCGCGACGGTCGCCCCGAGCCGCTCGTCGAACCAATCCGCCAGCACCTTCACTTCCTCCGGCAACGTCATCCACGGATGCCCGCCGCCGGCTTTCACCAACAGCTTCGCGTCGCCTCCCGCCGCCACGATCGCATCCGCGAGTTTCCGCGAATGCGACAGCGGCACCGTCTTGTCCGCGTCGCCATGGATCAGGAAGAACGGCGCGTC
>JANYDN010000322.1 GCA_025363585.1 Verrucomicrobiota bacterium
GATCCCCGGATGCCGCAATCGGGCAGCGGCCATGGCTTCGAGTCGGAAGGATTCGCCGGCCGACTCGTCCGCACCGATCCCGGCGCGCAGGGTCTTGACGGCGACTTCACGTTCCAGCCCGTCCTGGCGGGCGCGCCAGACCCGTCCCGTTCCCCCGCGGCCGAGCTGATTCAGAAGCGTGTATTGCCCCAGCCGCATTGCCGTCGCGGGTGTCTCCACTGGCTCGGGAACGCGCAATGCCGCGAAGATCAGGCAGCGTGGGCAGACCCCGCGCCAATCCCGCGGACCACCGCAGCCGTGACATTCGGGGTCATTGGATGCTTCGGGCATCGAGAAATCTCGAAAATGACGGTGCCGGCGGCTGGCTCGTGTTCATTTCGACAACGCGCCGAGCAGGTCCCGGATCTCGTCGTCCACCGTCCCGGAGTCGCTCAGGGTGGCGGCGACAAACTTGCGAAAGACGCCGAGAAAACGGCGGCGAAAAGCGGTCGCCTTGTTCCTAAGAGTGCCTTCGCTGAGCTTCAGGCGCGCGGCGACGGCGGCGTGTTCTTCCCGGTCCGGATCCGAGTTGAGGCAAGCCATCAGGTGTTCGAAGAGACCGGGATTCTCCACCGACGAATACTCGCATCGCAACCGGTCGGCCACGGCATCCAGCAACGCACGGGCACACAACCGGTCGTAGGTGCCTTCCGGCGTGCGGGAATCAACGGGCTCCAGGGCGAAGCGCGCTTCCAGATCGACGCCGTCAATGAAGACAAAACCGCCGGGCGGCCGGTTCTTGCCATTGATCGACTTCCTATACCCGTCGATGAGTTCGTTCTTGAAACTCTTGCATAGGACATCGCGAAAACGCCCGCCCGTCTGGGCCATCAGCCCGAGGGAACCGTCGTTTAGAATCCGCCCGAGGAACGATTGGACCGCGTCCTCGGCGTCGACGGGAGCACACCCTTTCCGACGGGCGAGGGCGTAAAGCGGAAACCAATATAACTGGGCGAATTGTTCGCGGGCGGGCCGGTTGTTCACGTCCACCGCGGAAAACACCATGGTCCAGCCGGTCGTCGAAAAATTCCAATCGCTCGCCGGGCGGTCGTCGATGGTGGCCACTCCGCGAAACTATCTTTTCCGCACGAACCCTGTCGAGATCGCGGTCAGGGACCAGGGCTTTCCGGGAAGATCGAGACGGTGGAGCACATCTCGCGACGACACGATCCCTTCTCATCGCGCGCGAAGATTTTCACAGGAGGCATCGGAGGAAAGGGAGGCGCCTTCGTGCCTGCGGCCTCACCGTCACGACAAGCCCGATCTCCCTTCTCTCCCTTTCCTCCTGAACAAATCCGCGTTCCGGAAACCCCAAAGCAGTCGGGCTTGCTCTTCGCGCCCTTCGCGGCTTCGCGTGAGTCCTCCTCCTTCTGTGACAAAAGGGCTTCCACGACGTGCTATCGCGAGAAATGCAAACGAGGTGGGTGGGGCGCCGTGCCGGCAAGCGAGACGAAGCCTCCGTTTCCTCCCTTACCTCCTGTACAATGTTTTCAGTTCCACTGGGTGAACCCGAGTAGTGACGGGACACGCCCGGCTTCTCGTTGCCGCACGCCATCCGACTTCCAATCACCCCCCGTTTCCGCTAATGACTTTCCCCGCATGGCCCGTCTCGCTGCCACTCCCAAGCCCACGCCGCCCGCCGTGTTGGGCGATGCCCGGCTCCGGGAACTCCTCGCGCGCTTCCCCAAGACCCACGTCCTCGTCGTCGGCGACGTCATGCTCGACCACTTCATCTGGGGCCGCGTCACCCGCATTTCCCCGGAAGCACCGGTCCCCGTCGTCGAATTCGAACGCGAGAGTTTCATGTCGGGCGGCGCCGCGAATGTCGCCCGCAACCTCACCGCACTCGGCGGGCGTTCGTCGCTGTTCGGCGCCGTCGGCCGCGATGCCGCCGCCGTCAAACTCGCCGGCCTGCTCCGCGGCGATCGCGTCGATTGCGAGGGATTGGTCCGATCGGCCGGCCGGCCCACCTCCAACAAGATGCGCATCGTCGCGGGCCAACAGCAGATTACCCGACTCGACCGCGAGGCCCGCACCGCGCTCGCCCCCGCTTCCGTCGCTTCCATCGTCCGCCGCGTCGAGGCACTCCTCCCCAAGGCCGATGCGGTGATCGTCGGCGACTACGGCAAGGGCGTCGTCACCCAACCGCTCCTCGATGCCGTTCGCGCGGCCTGTCGGCGCGCCGGCAAATGGCTGTCGCTCGATCCCAAGCCGGTCCACCACCTCGATCTCCGCGGCCTTTCGCTCGTCACCCCGAACCGCAAGGAAACCTTCGAACTCGCGGGTATCCCGGACACCTGCCGCGCGCACGACCCATTGCGCGACGAACCGCTGTTGCGCGCGGTGGAACGCATCCACGACACGCTGGCGCCGGCGCTGGCGCTGGTCACGCTCGGCGAGCTCGGGATGTTGCTTTGTCGCCGCGGCAACGCGCCGTTCCACATCCCGACGATGGCGCGCGAGGTGTTCGACGTCAGTGGTGCCGGCGACACCGTCATCGCCAGTTTCACGCTGGCGATCGCGGCGGGCGCGTCGCCAGTCGAGGCCGCGATCCTCTCGAACCACGCCGCGGGCGTGGTGGTCGGCAAGGTGGGCACGGCGACCGTGACGCCCGACGAATTGACCGCGAGTTTCCGCGGGTAGTGGCCACGGCCGAGAATTGCCATGTCGCACGCCCTATTGCCGAACCGCGCCGTTTTCCTCGACCGCGACGGGACCCTGATCCGCGAGAAACATTATCTCCACAAACCGGAGGAGGTTGAATTCTTCCCAGGCGTCGCGCCCGCCCTCCGCCGGATACAGGACCTCGGGTTCCTTCTGGTCATCGTCACCAACCAATCCGGGGTCGGACGGGGTTACTTCACGATGCGCGACGTCGACCGCGTCCACTCGCACATCGAGGCCGAACTGGCGGCCGAGGACGTCGTGTTCGACGCGATCTACGTGGCACCGGAAGCCCCGGACGCGCCGAGCGAGGGACGCAAGCCGTCGCCAAAGTTCCTCCACGACGCGCGCGACGAACTCGGCGTGGACCTTTCGCGGAGCTTCATGATCGGCGACAAATTGATCGACCTACAGACCGGCTGGAACGCGGGCTGCGCGAAGAGCCTGCTGGTGCGTACCGGCTACGGCGCGGAAACGGAACGCAAGGAATCCGCCCAACTGCGCGACGCCGTGGTGGTGGACGATCTCCGCGCCGCCGCCGCGTGGATCGAGGCGCGGGGAGGGTGAAGGCTTCACCGCACGGCGGGGTTGGGGACAGCCAGCAAGCGAATCACGGGCAGCTTCCATGACGGATGGAGCCTGCCGCTTGGGCACATCTTGACACTGCCTCGGTTCGACTAGTGGAACCGAAAATATTTTACAGAAGGTAACGGAGGAAACGAAGCCTTCGTCTCGCTTGGCGGCCCGACGGGGCGCATCTTGCCATTGCCCCCATGTCTTCGGGTAAGGCATCTTTTAGCCACAGATTGGAACCCATTTGCGCGGATTTTTGTTTTGTTTGGATTGAGTCGTTGGGCGATGGGCGATGGGGAGTTCGGGAAATCCGGGGTGTTTTGGCGTGTAAGAGAGGTGCCTTGTCGCCCGCTTCCTGCGGCGGCAGGCCAACCCCGTCCTCCGCTCCCTTGCTTCCCATGAACAATCCGTGTTCCGGACACCGAGTTGCCGCACCGGGCGATTCAGCGGGAGAGAATCGAGCCGTGGTAATCCGGGGCGAACCAGGGCTCGCGGCTTCGCGTGGGACTCCATCGCAGGCTTGGCGGGAATTCCGCGCGCGGTCCTACAGAACAGTCTTCAGTGGGTTGGAGGGCCCGGAATATTCCCGGGGTAGTCTCCGGATGCCCCCGCTCGGGAACGCAGGATCCTTTCAATGCATCCCCGACAACCCATCGAATCTTCCTTCCCGGGCTTTTCGTGTGTTTCGTGTGTTTCGTGGTTCACATCCCCAACTTGATCCAGACCGTGCAGGTCCGTGGATTGGCATCCACGAACCACACGAACCACACGAAAAGTTGAGGCGGTTGCCCAGATGCCTTCAGGATTGATTGCTCGCCCGACGTCCACCCGTGGTTGGCAGGCTCGAATTTTTTCGGAGGCAGTGTCCGGAGGCGCCCCGACCGCTTCGTCCCAAACGTTCTTCGTTGAACCGGCCTTCCGACGACCTCAGCCTGATTCGGCCGGCATATCGGCGCGTGCGGGATGTCTTTTCACCTGATCCTAAATCCTTTCGGTCGGTTGTTGCTCGACGGTACCGACGGGAAACTGCCCGCCTTGGAATCCGCGTTTGGACAAAGCGCCGCATCGGGCTTGCTGGCACTGTCGGCGATTCGGCTCGAACCCACGGCGTGCACCGCGGAGGTGGTGTTTTGGCGGGAATTTGCCGACCTCTTCCTGACCACGCTCGCGCACGCACCCGAGGCGGTCGACGCGACCGGAAATTCGGTGATGCCCGAAGTCCCGCCTCCGCCGCAATTGGCGTTTGAGTTCGCGCTCCGGATTCCCGCGATGCCCGGCGCGGAGTACGTCACGCCGGAACTATTCTTGTCGCTTTGGCGCGACCTGACGGCGTTGGCCCACGCCCAGGCGGATACTTCCGGCGGCCTGAAAGCGTGGCTCGTCGGGATCAATCCGGCGCTGAATCTCCTCGGCAAAGTCACGTTTCATCTCGCCGAGAACAAACGCTCGCCGGACGCGCCGTTCGCGTTCATGGCCACCTACACCCATCGGCTGAGTGCACGGGACAAGCCGGTGCATTTGCCCTTGGCGCGAGCGCTTCAGGAGTATGCCGGAGCCAAGAATCAGACCGCGTTGCGATCCCTATTGGAACCCGTGCAGAAGGCCGCGGATGAATCCCCTTGGGCCCGCGAATTGCTCGAAAGCCGTCGCCTGTTCCAACCGCAACTCTGGACTCCCGCCGAGGCCTACGCGTTCCTCCGTGAGATTCCCACGCTCGAGTCGAGCGGCATCATCGTCCGGATTCCCGTTTGTTGGAAAAACGGCCGCGGTCCCCGCCCCCAAATCCGCGTCCGCATCGGCGGGGACAAAGCCGCCGGACTCGATGTCGCGAGTCTCCTGAAATTCAGCGTGGAATCCTGTCTCGGCGACGAACCGCTTTCCCCCGCGGAATGGCAGGCATTGCTCGCCAGCGACTCGGGCTTGGTTCCGTTGCGCGGGCAATGGGTGGAGGTCGATCGGACCCGACTCCAGGAGGCGCTCGACCATTGGCGGCGCGTGGAAGCGGGTTCAGCGGGAGAAGGCGTTTCGTTTCTGGAGGGCATGCGGCTTCTGGCCGGGGTCAAACTCGGCGGCGAAAACTCCCCGGCCACGGCGGAAGATCCGGCGACCGATTGGAGCGAAGTGGTCGCCGGCGGCGAACTTCAATCCATACTGGAGCAACTTCGCGATCCCGATTCCTCCGCACCGTTCGATCCCGGCCA
>JANYDN010000363.1 GCA_025363585.1 Verrucomicrobiota bacterium
TGACAGCAGCGAGCCGATTCCCAGATCGCCGGACATGAGGTCGAGCCTCACGCTCCGCGTGTCCCTTGGGTGTTCGCCGCTCACGAAGCCGACCAGGGAGTGTATCGGGAACCAGAGATTGGATCCCACCGTTCGGTGAAACGACACGCCGGCGGGCTTTGCCCCCTTGGATGGCCTTGGCCCGGCTTGGCGTGAGAGAATTCCCCGGCCGCTACTGCATGGATACGGCTTAGTTCCGCGGGGATTCGATCGCGCCGATCGCCCGCATGATTTCGTCGGCGGCTTCCTGGTAGATCGCCTTGAGGCGCGTCTTGTCGCAGGCCTTCGCCTCGGCACGCAACGCGGAGAAATCGATCGGCCGACCGAAGACGACGTCGATTCGCCGAGGCGCGGGCACGATGCGCTGGCGTCCCCACGCTTGATACGCGCCGTAAATCCGGACGGGAACGACAGGGGCGTCGGACTTGATCACGACGAGGCCGATGCCGGCCTTCGCGGGTTTGAGTTCGCCGTCCCTCGATCGGGTGCCCTCGGGGAAAAGGACGATTCCGGCCCCGGTGTCCAGGCGTTCGAGGAGGGTCTTCAGGCCGGTGCCACCGCCGCCGTCGCGATCAACGGGCACCGCGTTGAGTTTGCGGATGAGAGGTCCGAACGCTCGGTTTTCGAAAAGGGTTTTGCGGGCGAGGAAATGGACGGCGCGGTCAAGGGCGCAGCCCACCAGCGGCGGGTCGATGTAGCTGACGTGGTTCGAGGCGAGGATGACGGGTCCGACGGCGGGAACGTTCCCGCGATCGTGGACGCGCCAGCGGAAGTAGACCGCGAGGAACGCGCGCACGATCATGCGGCACGTTCGGTACAGCGTCCCGGGCCGGGCCGCGGCGACGATTTCCGGCGGGGATTCGGCCATGGCGATCAGTCGGTTTCCACGCGGAGCCCGTCGTGGGCGAGGAACACGCCGTCGGGCATCTCCGCCTGGTCGGCGTCGTGGTCGTAGTCGTGGGTCATGTGCGTGAAGTACGTCCGGCCCGCACCGATGCGTCGCGCCGCGGTGAGAGCCTCGTCGAGACACATGTGGGTCGGGTGCGGTTCCTTGCGGAGGGCGTCGAGCACCGCGACGTCCGCGCCGCGGGCGGCCTCGAGAGCCGCGTCGGTCACTTCCTTGCAATCGCTGAAATAAGCGAGCCGCCGGCGTCCGCAGTGCTCCATCACCAATCCCAGAGTCGTGATGTTCCCGTGCGGCAACGGGAACGTTCGGATCGTCACGTCGCCGATCGCGAACGGTCCGCTGACCTCGCGCGGGTCCGGGTGGAAGTAGCCGCGCGGGATCGGGCGACCGTCGAACGCGTACACGAAGATGCGGCGAAGGTCGGCGAGCGTCTCCCGCGACGCATGCAACGGCAGGGGACCGCCGCGGAGGTCGCAGACGCGCCGGCAATCGTCGAGGCCCATGATGTGGTCCGCGTGCGCGTGCGTGATGACGACGGCGTCGAGGAAGCCGAGTTGCTCGCGCAGCATCTGGGTGCGGAAGTCGGGCGTGGTGTCGACGACGAACCGTGCCCCGTCGGTCTCCACGTAGATCGACGCGCGCAACCGGTGGTTGCGCGGGTTGGCAAGGAACGCCGCCGGGTAATCCTTCCCGATGATCGGGACACCCTGCGAGGTCCCGGTGCCAAGGAAGCGGAAACGGAACGACATCGGCGCGCAGTTTCGGATTTCCCGAACCCGTATTGAAGCCTGCAAACGCGCAAAGTGGGGGGCGCGCGCAGTTTCAAGTTTCAAGTTTGAAGTCCGCCGAGATCGTCGCTGCGGTCGTGGGCGCATCCAGACACTGCCCCCGAAAAGTCCGGGGCTGCCATCGATCAAACGAAATCGACGAAGTGGGACCGGGCGAAACTCCCTGACGTTGTTGCAATCAATTCCGAAGGCACCCCGGCGGGCCCCCCGACCTTTCGTGTGGTTCGTGTATTTCGTGGATGCAAATTCCACGGGCCTGCCCGGCTTGCATCAAGTTGGGTGGGTGAACCACGAACCACACGAAACACACGAAAAGCTCTGGAAAGGAGATTCGATGGGTTGCCGGGAATGCTTTGAAAGGGTCTCGCGTTCCCGAGCGGGCGCATCCGCAAACCGCTCCCCGAAAATCCTGGTCCCTCCAATGGGCAAACCGAAATCGGTTTTGCAAGACCGCGCGAAAC
>JANYDN010000368.1 GCA_025363585.1 Verrucomicrobiota bacterium
ATATCAATATCACCGGACGAACGTGGCTCACATGAAGGAAAGCCAGTGCATCGAGTGGAAGGAATCGTGGCGCGACGAATTCCTGCGGTGGATCTGCGGGTTCGCCAATGCCGAGGGCGGCGTGTTGCACATCGGCCGGAATGACAAGGGCGTGGTGGTCGGCGTGCCGGACGCCGTCCGATTGCTGGAGGAGATTCCCGACAAAACCCGCGACATCCTCGGAATCCTTGTCGCAGTGAACCTGCGCACGGATGGGGGCAAGGAGTATCTGGAGATCTTGGTCGATCCCCATCCATATCCCGTCAGCTACAAGGGCGAGTATCACCTTCGCATCGGCAGCACCAAGCAGGAGCTGAAAGGTGCGGCACTGGACAAGTTCCTTTTGGGCAAGCAGGGCAGACACTGGGACGGGGTGCCGGTCCCAAAAGTGTCGGTCAAAGAGTTGTCCCAAGCCGCCGTTGACCGGTTCCGTCAACTAGCCCGCCGAAGCCAACGACTCGACTCCACCACGCTGAGGGAAGCCACGCCTGCACTGATCGAACGCCTGCGATTGCAGGACGGCCCCTATCTAAAGCGGGCGGCGGTGCTGCTCTTCCATCCCGATCCCGAGAAATTCACGACCGGGGCCTTCGTGAAGATCGGCTTCTTCCGCACCAACACCGAGTTGCTCTATCACGACGAGATCCATGGGGACCTTTTCTCGCAGGTGACCCAGACGATGGATCTTCTGCTGACCAAGTATCTCGCGGCGGGGCTCAGCTACGAAGGTCTCCAACGGCGAGAGACGTTTCCCGTTCCCGAGGCGGCATTGCGCGAGGCGCTGTTGAATGCCGTCGTCCACAAGGACTACTCCTCGGGAACGCCGATCCAGATCAGCGTCTACGCCGACAAACTGATGCTGTGGAATCCCGGCGAACTGCCGCCGTCCTGGACCGTGGCCAAGCTCCGGGGCAAGCATCCTTCCCAACCCTTCAATCCCGATGTGGCCAACGCCTTCTTCCGGGCGGGATTGATCGAGGCTTGGGGACGCGGCATCGAGAGGATGCTGGAAGCCTGTCGAACCGCCGGGGCCCCGACGCCCGGAATCCGCTACGAGCCATCGGGTCTATGGGTGGAGTTTCCGTTGCCGCCGAGAAAGGCCGAAGGGTTGGGTGAAAGGTTGGGTGAAAAGTTGGGTGAAACCCGGATGGGAATCCTTCGCGCCATCGCGGCCAATCCCAAGGTGACAGTTGTTCAATTGGCCGAGTTACTGGCTCTCAGCACGACCGCGGTTGAAAACAACCTGCGGTATCTCAAGGCGCAAAAGCTTATCGCGCGTATCGGGGCGGCAAGAGGCGGTGCCTGGCAGGTGATGGGGACAGCACCATGATTTCCGCGCCTACTCAAACCGGCAGAGGTTGACGCGAAGCCGAGAAACACGAATTCGCACGCAGGCCATGGTTTGCACGGCTTCCTCCATGGTTCTGGTTCGCACCTAGCCGAGGAACCTTCTGGAATGGCCGGAAAAGAAAATGGTGCCAGAGGGGAGAATCGAACTCCCGACCAAGGGCTTATGAGTCCCCTGCTCTACCGCTGAGCTACCCTGGCAACCTTCCGGCCCGACGGCCGGAAACGAGCGTGGAAATTGAAGAGGCCACGGCCGGGTCGCAAGTTCTTTTCTGGCCCCGGCCACGCGCGGCATGCTCCCATCCCGCACCCGTATATGGCAGCAATCAAGTTCGGCACGGACGGCTGGCGCGCCGTCATCGCGGAGGATTTCACGTTCGCCAACCTCGCCCGCGTCGCCCAGGCCACCGCCGACTTTTGGACCGCGAACCCGGTTCCCGGAACGCAGCCCACCGCCGTCGTTGGCTACGACCGACGCTTCCTTTCCGACCAATTCGCGCGGCTGGTTTCAGAAATCCTCGCGGGCAACGGGTTCTCGGTGATCCACACGGCCGAGCCCACGCCCACGCCGTCCGTGTCGTTCGCCGTCAAACGCGCCAACGCCGTCGGCGGCGTGATGCTCACCGCGAGCCACAATCCGCCCGCGTTCAACGGATTCAAACTGAAGGCTTGGTTCGGCGGTTCCGCGGAACCTTCGCTCTGCCAGGCCGTCGAGGGTCTCCTCGACCGCTCGCCCGTCCGCTCGATGCCTTTCGACGAGGCGGTCCGCCAAAAGAAGATCGTCGTCCGCGACCTCCGCAAACCGCACTTCGCCGCCATCAAGCGGCTCGTCGATTTCGACCTCGTCGCGAAATCCAAGATCCGCTTCGCCCACGAGGCGTTGTTCGGCGTCGGCGCCGGTTGTTTCGACGAATTGCTCGCGGGAACCAGTTGCCGCGTCACCACCCTGAACGGCGAGCACGATCCCGGGTTCGGCGGGATCAATCCCGAACCCATCGCCCGCAACTACGCCAAATCCGCCGCCTACCTCGCGCGCCACCCGCACGACCTCTGCCTCGTCACGGACGGCGATGCCGACCGCGTCGGCGGCATGGATGGCCGTGGCAACGCGCTCTCCACGCACCAGATCATCTGCCTGTTGCTCCGGCACTACGTCGTCAACCGACGCCAAACCGGACGCGTCGCAAAGGCGCTGACCACGACGTCGATGGTCGACAAGATGTGCGCGAAATTCGGACTGGAACTGGTCGAGACCGGCGTTGGGTTCAAGTACATCGCCGCGGAAATGATGAAGGGCGGCGTGTTGCTCGGATTCGAGGAGAGCGGCGGCATCGGCTTTCCCGGGCACATTCCCGAACGCGACGGCATTGCCGCCGGACTCGTCCTGCTCGAGATGTTGGCGACGGAGCGCAAGCCGCTCGTCCGGTTGCTCGCGGGACTGGAGAAGGAATTCGGTCCGCACCGGTACGCGCGCATCGACACCCGTTTCCCGCTCGAGAAGCGCGCCGCGCTCATGGCGTATTGCCGCGACAACCCGCCCGCGCGACTCCTGAAGTCGCCGCTCGCCGACGTGAAGTCCTTCGATGGCGTCAAATTCGTCGCGGCCGACGGCACGTGGCTGATGCTGCGCGGCTCCGGCACCGAACCCATCCTGCGCATCTACGCCGAGGCGCGCACGGACGCCGATGCCCAGGCGTTGCTGCGCGTGGGAGTGCGGCTGACCGAACGCTTGTGAGGCGAGGCAGGCCAGGGGTTTTTACAAAAGGCAGCGAAGGGAACGAAGGTCGCGGGAAACGACGCTCTGGATGCGGATTCGCGAGGAATGGGGTTTTTCACAGGAGCAAACGGAGGAAAGGGAGGAGGGACGAGTTCTTGGGAATCCGTGGGGAGCCTTCGTTTGCTTTGCTGCCTTCTGTAAAACCCCGGTCGGTATTGCACCCGAAGCCTCTGTTCCCTCCGTTCCCTCCTGTAAAAGAATTCCTCCACCCGTGGCCAGCCTGTTTTCCCCTCCTTTATTTTCGGGAAGTCTCCCGTGAATCCGTGGCACGCTCCGCGCGTGGCCCACGAATTCCGACTCACGCGCCGGGTCGAATTCCACGAGACCGATCTCGCGGGAATCGTCCATTTCGCCAACTTCTACCGCTACATGGAGTCGGTGGAACACGCGTTCCTGCGTTCGCTCGGGCATTCCGTGATCCTGCGCGACCTCGACCCCCCGCTGGGCTTCCCGCGCGTCCACGCTTCCTGCGATTTCCGGCGGCCGCTTCGTTTCGAGGACACCTTCGAGCTCCATCTCCTGGTGCGCGAGGTGCGGCGTCGATCGATTGCCTACCAGATCCGGTTCCGTCGGACCGATCCGGGCCCCGCCGAGGAAGTGGCGGTGGGCAGTCTCGTGGTGGCGTGCGTCCGGAAGAACGCGGACGGCACCATGGAAGCCGTCCCGATTCCCCCGGCGCTGTCGGGGCAACTGAAGGCCGCGCCGCCGGACGAGTTGGCGGGCGAACAGCGGCCGTCGTGAACTTCACAAAAAGCGGCTTCCACGGACGGGCCGGCCCCGGTAACTTTGCCGCGATTCCGGTGAGTTTCAGCAGATGGCGCCCGCTTTGGGCCTCCCGGTAGTCTCGCCGGCGAACGCCCCCCTCCGGGTCCCCGCATGTCCAACAAATTGTCGATTCCCGTCTTCAGCGAGCGCGAAACCTACATCTCGTGCCGCAACAGCCAAGGCGGGGAGATCCGCGCCACCCCGGTCCGGCTCACGCGCTTCGCGGTCGTCTTCGAGGTCTACAACCCGTACAGCATCCTCCAGTTGTCCGAGGTCCTCTCGGAGTTCCGCATCACGATGGGCGACCGCTGCGTCTTCGCGGGCCGCGCCGTCGTCTCCAACCTCGTCAACACCGGCATCATGCTGCTGTGCGAGGCGACCCTCGACGAGTCGTGGCTCGACGTCGACCTGTTCTCCCCGATCACCCAGCCTCAGCGGCTGCAGGCGGAGTTCGACACGTTCATGTCGGAATGGCGCAAGACCCGCGCCGTCATCCCGGAATTCAAGGTCGCCGTTTCCGACTTCCAGATGCTGCTCATGGATCTCCGCCGGTGGCTCGACCAGGTCGAGCTCGGCGTGCGTTCCGAACCCGTCGGCATCCGGAGCGAGATGGAACGCGGCGTCCTCGGCGAGCTCGAGGGCCGCATCCTGCCCGAGGTGCTCGAATGGATGGATCGCTTCGACGCGGTCGCCGACCACATCGAAGCCGACGCCCGCTCCGTGCACCGCGCCTTCGCGCGCCGGCAGTTGCATCCGCTCGTGCTGTGCTCCCCGTTCGTCTACCGGACTTTCCAGAAGCCGCTGGGCTACGCGGGCGACTACGAGATGGTGAACATGATCCTGCGCGACCCGCACGAGGGCGCGACCATGTTCGCCAAATTGGTGAACGTCGTGTTCCTGCAGAACCCGCCGGCGCTGGCCCACCGCAACCGCATCGTCCACCTCAAGCAACGCCTCGCCCAGGAGACCCTGCGCGTCGCCGCCACCGGGCGTCCCTGCCGCATCCTGAACCTCGGGTGCGGACCCGCGCGGGAAATCCAGGAGTACCTGGCCAATGATCCCACCTGCAACCACTCCGACCTGTTGCTGCTGGATTTCAACGGCGAGACCCTCGAGTTCACGCGGGAGAAGCTCCTGCGGATCCGGACCGAACACGACCGCAAGACCGCGCTTCGGTTCGAGGAGAAGTCGATCAACCAATTGCTCAAGGAGTCGCTGCGGCCCGACACCGTCAGCCAGCGCGGGGGCTACGACTTCGTCTATTGCGCCGGCCTCTTCGACTACGTCTCGGACCGCGTCTGCCGCCGCCTCACCGAGCTCTTCTACGAATTGCTCGCGCCGGGCGGGCTGTTGCTCGTCACCAACGTCGACGACTCCAAGCCGTTCCGGCAATCGATGGATTACCTCCTCGAGTGGCACCTCATCTACCGCGACCGCGCCCAGATGCGCCTGTTGATCCCGCCCAACGCGAGCCGCGCGGCGGTCGAGGTCCTCGCGGATCCCACCGAGGTCAACATCTTCCTCGAGTTGCGCAAGCCCGCCGCGTGAGCCGATGACGAGGGAGGCTCCAGAAATCGTGGCGGCTTTCGCGGTGGGCAACCGCGAGCTCGCGCTCCGGCGGATCCGGCTCGGATGCACGATCGCGATGATCGTGCTCCCGCTGGGATACCTGATCGACCTCAAGCTGTACCACGAGGAAGCCCCGGTCTTCTTCTGGTACCGCATCGCCGGCTCCATCGCGATGTTGCCCCTGCTGGCATTGGTCCATACCGAGACGGGGAAACGATATCACGCGGCCATCGGCGTGGCCCTCGCGCTCATTCCCGCGTCGTGCATGGCCTGGATCATCCACGCGATGAAACAGCCGGCCCAGTCGCCGTACTACGCGGGCCTCAACCTCGTCATCCTCGCCATCGGACTCGTGCTCCAGTGGACGCAGATGCAGAGCCTCGTCGCCGTCATCGGCGTCATCCTCCTCTACATCCTCGCCGCGGTGAAACACCCGCGCGACCTGACGGACGGCGACTTCATCAACAACATCTATTTCATGGTGCTGACGGGCGCGATCGTCGTCATCGGCAACGCGGTCGCCAGCCGCCTTCGCTTCAACGATTTCGTGTCGACGCGCAAACTCGACCAAAGCCGGCTCGAACTCGAGGAGAGCAACAAAAAGCTCCGCGAACTCGACGAGATCAAGGGCCGTTTCTTCGCCAACATTTCCCACGAGCTCCGCACGCCGCTCACGCTCCTCCTCGCGCCGCTGGAGTCGATCCGCGCCCAGCCGCAGCTCCAGTCCGATCCCCGCGTGCGCGAGCTCCTCGAGACGATGCAGGCGAACGGCATGCGCCTGCTCAAGCTGATCAACGACCTTCTCGACCTCGTCCGCCTCGACGCCGGCCACCTCAAGCTCGACCTCGTCGCCGTCGACGTCTCCACCTTTCTCCGCGGTGTCCTCCGCTCGATGGCCAAGGTTTCCGAAGACAAGGGCATCAAGACCTCGCTCACCGTCGCGCCGGAGGTGACCGGCATCCGCGGCGACACGGACAAGCTCGAGAAGATTTTCTTCAACCTGATATTCAACGCGGTGAAGTTCACCCCGGCCGGCGGCCGCATCCAGCTTGCGGCCCGTCGGGAAGGCGCGTTCGTCGCGGTGGAGGTCACCGACACCGGCGTCGGCATCTCGCCCGAGCAATTGCCGCACATTTTCGACCGCTTCTGGCAGGCCGACACCTCGGCGCAACGCAAGTACCAGGGCACGGGAATCGGCCTCGCCCTCGTGAAGGAACTGGCGGCGGCGCACGGGGGCCGCGTCATGGTCTCGAGCCATCCCGGCAAGGGCACCACCATGACGGTGTTCCTCCCGCCGGCGGACGTCACGGTTCCCGCCGCGCTTCCCGACGGCGTGCCCGCTCCGGCCGGCGTCCTGCCCAACCCTGGCAACGTGACGCGATCGGTCCGCGAGGGCTCGGACCCGTGGCTCAACAACCTCTACCGGCGCGCCGAACTCTTCGCCGGCATCCCCGCGCTCCGCGAGGCCGTGCGTCCGCTCACCGGCGCGGGCCACACCCGCAAGCCGCGCCTGCTCGTGGCCGACGACGAGCCGGACATGCTCCGCTTCCTCAAGCTCCAGTTGAGCGAGGACTACGACGTCATCGAGGCCATCGACGGCAACCGCGCCGTCACGCTCGCCACCCAGTTTCTTCCCGACGTCATCCTGTGCGACATGATGATGCCGGAAAAAGACGGGTTGCAGGTGTGCCGCGAACTCCGCGAGCAGCGTTCGACGCGCCCGATCCCGTTCCTCATGCTCACGGCGCGGGCCGACGACGAGTCGAAGATGCATGGCCTCGAGGCGGGCGCGTCCGATTTCCTCAGCAAACCCTTCTCGACCGCGGAGCTCCGGGTGCGGCTCAAGAATCTCGTCGACGCCTTCCGGCTCCAGAAGTCGCTCGCGTGGCAGAACCAAAAGCTGGAGGCCACCCTCGAGCAGTTGAAGGAGACCGAGATCCAGTTGGTGCAATCCGAGAAACTGGCGTCGCTCGGCCGCCTCAGCGCGGGGATCATCCACGAGATCAACAACCCGTTGAACTTCGCGATGACCGGCCTCCACATGCTCTCGCGGCAGGGCGGCCGTTTGCCCAGCGATTCCCAGCCCGAGTTCACCGAGACGATCCGCGACATCGAGGACGGCATCGGCCGCGTCGCGCACATCGTCGGCGATCTCCGGAGTTTCACGCATCCGTCCGCGCCCGACGACACCGTGGACCTGCGGGACGCGCTGAATTCCGCGCTGCGGTTCCTTGCCGCGGAACTGAAGGAAGGCATCCGCGTCGACCTGAACGTCCCCGCGGGTTTCCAGATCCAGGGCAACCGCAACAAACTGATCCAGGTTTTCATCAACCTGCTCCAGAACGCCAGCGACGCGCTGAAGACGAAATCCTTCCCGCCCGGCGAATCGCCCGCCATCGGCATCGCCGGCACCGACGAGGACCATCTCCGCGTCCTGCGCTTCCGGGACAACGGCTCGGGAATTCCCGAGAGCGTGCTCGCGCAGATCTTCGATCCGTTCTTCACCACGAAGGACGTCGGGCAAGGCACCGGCCTCGGCCTGAGCATCTGCCACCGCATCGTCACCGATGCCGGCGGGCGCATCTCCGCGACCAGCGAGCCCGGCCGATTCAGCGAGTTTACGCTGGAGTTCCCCCTTCCCCAGACAGAAACCTGACCCGTCTCAAGGCGCCCCCCACCCATGGACAACATTTACGACTACAAGCGGTACGCGATCCTCTACGTCGACGACGAGGAGATGTCGTTGAAGTATTTCGCGCGCGCGTTCGGCGACACGTTCCGCATCTTCACGGCGCCGAATGCCGAGGAGGGGTACAGGATCCTCGAGGCACACCAGGAGGAGATCGGCGTGATCATGTCCGACCAGCGCATGCCCGGCGAAAAGGGCGTGCAGTTGCTCGAGAAATCCCGGCGCCTCAGGCCGCGCATCATCCGAATCCTCGCCACCGCGTTCGCCGATCTCGACGCCGCCGTCTCCGCGGTGAACACCGGCGCGATCTACAAGTACGTCACCAAGCCCTGGGACATCAACCAGCTCGACACGACCCTGCGGCGCAGCCTCGAGTTCTTCATCGTCCAGACCGAGCGCGACTACCTGCTCCGCGAGAAACTCTCGGTGCTCCACAAGATGGTGATCACCGACCGCGTCCTCAGCCTCGGCGTGCTCGCGGCCGGCCTCGGCCACCAGGTCCGCAACGCGATGAACGCGATGCGCACCTTCCTCGAGCTCACGCCCGAGATGCTCCACCGCGAGAATCTCGACCTCAACGAGCTTCGCAATCCCACCTTCTGGCAGGACTTCCACCGCAACGTGCAGTCGCGCGTGAAGCAGGTGCTCGACGTCCTCGAGAACATCGGCGACGCCGCGCCGACCGCGTCCAACTTCGACACCGAGATTTCCCTCCGCGAGTCCGTCGACGCCGCCATCGCCGAGGTCGGGCCGCTGCTCGCCGCGCGCCGCGTCCAGGTCGTCAGCCGCGTCTCCGACGCCCTGCCCCGCCTCCGCGTCGATGCCGGCAAGTTCCGCAAACTGTTCCCGCTCCTTCTCCGCGACGAACTCAGCCACCTCCCCGACGGCGCGCTGGTGGAGATCGACGCCCGGCTGCGCGCGGATGCCGGCGAGCGTCCCGGCGTCGAGATCGTGATCTCCGACAACGGTCCGGGAATGCCGCACCACGCGATCCTCTCGATGTTCGACCCGTTCCTGATGCGCAAGCAATTGCCCCAGGATTTCGGCGTCCTGCTGATGGCGGTCTACTTCATCGTCTACCACCACGGGGGCACTGTCATCGTGCGCCCCGGCGAGACCCAGGGCCTCGCCATCACGCTTCAGTTGCCCGTGGAGGCAACGCCCGACGAGGTGGGTGACCAAGGCGAGGAGTTCCTGGTCCGCGCCATGACCAACGAGCGCCTCTGGGAACGCCTCCTCAGCGCCTCCTGACCTTTTCCGGCGCCATGATCCTCCGACGACTCGCAGCCGCGCTCGCCGCGGTCGCCCTCGGACTCGTCGCCACGACCGCGGCCCAGTCCAACCCGCTCGACCGCGTGCAGGCGGAGGCAGCCACGACCCGGCTCTGGGACGCGCGGCGCGCGGCGCTCCGCGGGGAGCGCGCCGCCGAACTCGGCGCGAAATCGCTGTCGTTGCTCGGCAAGACGCTTCGCTGGAAGGAACGCGTCTTCGGCACCGCGCCCACCAACGGCGCGAGCCTGTGGATCTCGCTGCACGGCGGCGGCGGCGCGCCTCCCGCCGTCAACGACCAGCAGTGGACCAACCAGATCCGCCTCTACGAGCCCAAGGAAGGCATCTACGTCGCGCCCCGCGCGCCCTCCGATACCTGGAACCTCTGGCACGAGTCGCACATCGATCCGATGTTCGACCGCCTCATCGAGGATTACGTCGCGTTGCGCGGCGTCGATCCCGACCACGTCTATATCCTCGGCTACTCCGCCGGCGGCGACGGCGTCTGGCAACTCGGGCCGCGCATGGCCGACCGATGGGCCGCCGCCGCGATGATGGCCGGGCATCCCAACAGCGCCTCGCTGCTCTCGCTGCGAAATCTTCCGTTCGCCGTGTTCGTCGGCGGTGCCGATGCCGCTTACGGCCGCAACAAGGTCGTTGCCGAACGCGCCGCGCAGCTCGACCAACTCGAGAACGACGATCCCGGCGGTTACCCTCACATGTCCCGGGTGTACCCGGGCCTGCCGCACTGGATGAACCGCAAGGACGCCGAGGCGATTCCTTGGATGGCGGCAAAGACGCGGAATCCGTGGCCGAACAAAATCGTATGGTTCCAGGACGGTGTCGCGCACACGCGGTTCTACTGGCTCCGTGTTCCCGAAGAGTCGGCGAAGACCGGCAAGCGCATCGACGCCACCGTTTCCGGCCAAGTGTTCAGGCTCACCGGCGACGTGCCGGACGGCACCGAACTGCGGTTGTCCGACGCGTTGGTGAACCTCGACGGGAGGATCACGGTGTTCGTGGGCGGGAAGCAGGTCTTCGAAGGAAAGGTCCCCCGCACCGAGGACGCGATCCGGCAATCATTGACCGAGCGTGCCGATCCCCGTGGCGTCGCGACCGCGCTGTTGAAACTGTCGCTGTAGCGTCCATCGCGGCGTGGCAGCTTTCGCGACGTGGCCACCGTTGTAAAACGGTGGACCTCGACAATCCCCCGCGCCGCAAGGCAAGCCGATCGGCAACCACCTGTCGGTAGCCACCTATCGGTAGCCGCCGTGGTGACACGGTGGAGCGCAGCCATTTCGCCCCCCAACCAGCGCCTTCCACGATCTCACGATCGCGGCCACGCCCATTGCCCGCCCTCGTCCACGATCTCACGATCGCTACCCCACCCACTGCATCGCCAGACCGGCCGCACCGCCCGCGACCACCAGCCACGCCGAGTTCACGCGCCACTTCAACAGCACCACCGCCGCCACGATCCCGATCGCGGCCGTGGGGACATCGATCACCGCAGACGTCGCCAACCTCGCGGACACCACCGCCATCAACGCGAACGACGACGCGTTGACGCCGTCCATCAACGCCGCGGTCGGTGCCCACGAACGCAACCGCGGTATCAACCTCCCGCTCGCCGCCACGAGCACGAATGCCGGCAGGAAAATCCCCGCCGTCGCCAGCAACGCCGACGTCACGCCGCCGAGCAGGTATCCGACGAACGTGGCCGACGCGAACACCGGGCCCGGCGTGAACTGCCCCACCGCCACCGCGTCGAGCAACTGCCCTTCGGTGATCCAATGCCGTCGCTCCACCAGATCGGTGCGGAGAAACGCCAGCAACACGTAGCCGCTCCCGTAGAGCACCGACCCGATTTTCAGGAAGACGCCGAACAACCCGGCGTTCGTGAACGGCACGGCGACCGCCGCGCTTCCCGCCGCGCCGAGCACCGGCTTCCATCCCGGCGCGAGCGCGAGCCCGGTCGTCCCTTCCACACGCCGCGTCGTCGTCGCGTGGCGCGCGACCGCGAGCACGCCCGCGCCCAGCAACACGGGCAACTCCGCCACGCCCAGCGCGCTCGCCACCACGGAAAGAACCGCGAGCACGACCATCCAACGCGTCTTCAACGCGGACTTCCGAAGGTTCCAAAGCGCCTGTCCCACGACGACGATCAACACCGGCTTCACGCCCGTCATCACGCCCTGGAACGCGGGCACCGAACCGAACCGCACGTAGGCCCAAGCCGCGAGCATCACCAACACCACCGCGGGCAGGATGAAACCCAATCCCGCGACCACCAACCCGGCCATGCCGGCGCGCCGGTGGCCGAGGTGCAACGCCATCTCGGTGGAGTTCGGTCCCGGAATGAGGTTGGTGGCGCCGAGCAGGTCGACGAACTCGTCGTGGGTGACCCAGCCGCGGCGACGCACGAACTCCTCCTCCATCAACGCGACGTGCGCCGCGGGCCCGCCGAACGCGGTCGCCCCGAGCCGCAGGAAAACCCAGGCGACCTCGCGCAACCGTCCGTTACGTTCTGAAGCATCCATGCGTCCCTTGCCCCGAACTCTGGAACAGCCCCGCTTCGACCCGCAACCCTCCGCACCACTGACCACTGACCACTGATTACTGATTACTGATTACTGATTACTGAACACTGAACACTTGCCCCCGCACTTCGGCTCTCCACCCTCGGACCGAATGACCATCGAGAAGTTCACGTTCGGCGTCGGCGACCGCTTCGCGCACCAAGGGCGCGCCCAGCTCGAAGCGTTCCGCAAGCTCGAGGCCGACGGCGTCGTCGTCGTTCCCGTCTGGAACAAGTCCAACCGCGAACACACGTTCATCGGCAGCGAGCCCGCCTCCGTCCAGGCCGCCGCCAAGGCCGCCATAGCCTCGCTCGCATGGCCCCATGGATGGCATGTCGACGCCGACCACATCCGCCTCGAGACCGTCGATCGTTTCATTGCCACCGCCGATTTCTTCACCATCGACGTCGCTGACAGCATCGGTCGTCCCTCACCGGCCGCCGACGTCGCCGCGTTCCTCGCACGCCATCCCGAACTCGTCGGCGAACCGTCCGTGGCCGGAGTCAGCTCGCCGATCCGCACCACGCGCGCGCAGGTCGAGGCCTGCGCCGGCAAATACCTCCTGGCCGCGCGGGACGCCGGACGCATCCACGCGCACATCGCCGCGGCGAAGGGTGGCGCGGCGAACTTCATCGCGGAGGTTTCCATGGACGAGACCGACGCGCCGCAGACGCCGCCGGAATTGCTCGTGATCCTCGCGGCGCTCGCGGACGAGGGCGTGCGCGCGCAGACCATCGCGCCGAAGTTCACCGGGCGTTTCAACAAGGGTGTCGACTACGTCGGCGATCTCCGCCAATTCGAGCGCGAGTTCAACGACGACCTCGCGGTCATCGCCCACGCGGTGAAGTCGTACGGGCTTCCCGCGTCGCTGAAACTCAGCGTCCACAGCGGTTCCGACAAATTCTCCCTCTACCCGATCATCCGACGCGCGCTCGCGCGCACCGGCGCCGGCGTCCACCTGAAGACCGCGGGCACGACGTGGCTCGAGGAACTCATCGGGCTCGCCGAAGCCGGTGGCGCCGGTCTCGCGCTGGCCGTCGAGATCTATGCGCATGCCCTGGACCACATCGACGAATTGTGCGGTCCGTACGCCAGCGTCATCGACGTCGACCGCTCGAGACTGCCGAGCGCCGCCGAAGTCGCCGCTTGGTCGGGGACTCGCTACGCCAACGCGCTGCGCCACATTCCCGGCCATCCGGAATTCAACGCGAGCTTCCGCCAGTTGCTCCACGTCTCGTTCAAACTCGCGGCCAAGGAAGGACGTCGCTACCTCGACCTCCTCGTCGCCAACGAATCCGTCGTCGCGCGCAACGTCACGGAAAACCTGTACGCCCGCCACCTGCGACCGCTCTTCGTGGGCTGAATCGTGCCCGACGACGGCTGGCCGGTCGTCGCCGACGGCAATTGATTCGCTTCTCCTTGTCGCCAAAGCGCCGCGTTCACTGTAAACGACTGCGCATGCCATCCCCGGAACCGACCGCGAACGACGGGATCCACTCCGAATCGTTCCTCCACGCGCTGATGCGGCGGCAACTTCGCCTCTCGATCGCGTGCGCCGCCGCCTTCCTCGTCGTGCTCCTGGGTCTTCCGCTCGCCAATTATTTCCTGCCGGACCTCATGGCCACGCGCGTTGCCGGATTCCCGTTCACATGGCTGGTGCTCGGCATCCTCTTCTTTCCCTTCGTCTGGGTGATCGCGTGGATTTTCATTCGTCGCTCCATCGCCCTCGAGACCGCCGAGGCGGCCGCGGTCCGCGGTTCCAACACCCGGCGCTGAACCATGACTTCCATCGCCCTGATTGCCGCCCTCGATCCCTGGATCCTCGTCCTCAGTTTGGTCACCGTCGCCGGCACCATCGCGATGGGCTTCTGGGCCGCGGGCAAATCGCGGACCGCCTCCGACTTTTTCGTGGCCGGCCGCGGCGTGTCCGTCGGCTGGAACGCGTCCGCCATCTCCGGCGAATACCTGTCCGCCGCGTCCTTCATGGGCGTCGCGGGCATGGTGATGTCGAGCGGGTACGACGCGCTGTGGTACCCGGTGTGCTACGCGTGCGGCTACCTGTTCCTGTTGTTGTTCATCGCGGGCCCTTTGCGGCGCTTCGGCGCGTACACGATCCCGGACTTCGCGGAGGGACGTTATGATTCGCCGGTCTTCCGCAAGATCGCGGTGATCTTCGTCCTCTTCATCGGCTGCTTCTACACGATGCCTCAGATGAAGGGAGCGGGCACGACGCTCGCTTACATTTTCCAGGACATCTCGTGGTTCGGAAAAAAAGGCCTGCCCTACCCGGTCGGCGTGATCCTCGTCGGCGCGGTCATCACCTTCAACGTCGCGCTCGGCGGCATGAAAGGCATCACGCTGGTCCAGGCGTTCCAATATTGGATGAAGATGTTCGCCATCTCCGTGCCGGTGTTCGTGCTGATGGCGGTACACGGCGGGTACGGCAAGCAACTCGGCGCGAACAACGCCGACGCCGCGAAATCATTGGCCGGTTCCACCAACGCGGTCGTCGCTCCCGACGGCAGCCGGCGCGAGCCGTTGCCGTCGAAAGCGCCCGCCGACGGCACGTGGCTGAGTCCTTTCGGGCCCTTGACCACGAAAGCCGCAAAGGCGGCACGGCCGGAATTCACCTACTCCGGCCCGCTCGTCGAGATCGACAACCACGGTCCCATGTTCAGCCGCGTCGTCGGTACTGGCACCCGGATGTGGGAATCGATTCGCGGCACCGTAATCGAGCAAATCGTATTCACGACGAACCGTGATTCCGCGGCGCAGTTGGTCGAGGGATACGGCACCATGCAAAAAATGGGACGCATTGCGTACGCGCCGTCGCTCACGAACATATGGGTCGATTTCGCGCTCACCAACCCGGTGACGCGGGCGAAATACGGCGAACTGCAACTCGCCGCGCTCGAGAAAGCCGGCGTGGTGGTGCGCGTGGACGCCGCGTCGATCCTTGCCGTCGCGAAGAAGGACGCCGTCATGGTGCCGCTTGATCCGAAGCCCTACGCGTTGCTCTACACCTACTCGCTCATCATCGCGCTCGTATGCGGCACCGCGGGATTGCCCCACATCCTCGTCCGTTTCTACACCAATCCCGACGGCGTCGCCGCCAAGCGCACCACGATGTGGGTGATGATCCTCATCGGCGTGTTCTACGTGTTCCCGCCGGTCTTCGGCGTGATCGGACGCAACCTCCTGCCCGCCCTCTACGCCGGCACCGGTTCCAAAGGCACCGACAAGATCGTCCTCGAATTGCCCCGCATCCTCGCCGCCGCCGGCGGCCCGTGGGGCTCGATCCTATCGGGCGTGGCGTGTGCCGGCGCGTTCGCGGCATTCATGTCCACCTTCTCCGGCCTTCTGGTGTCGATGACCGGCGCGCTCGCGCACGATGTCTACGGACGGATCCTCCGGCCCAAGTCCACGCCCGAGGAGCGCATGCGGATGTTCAAATGGTGCGCCATCGGGATCGGCGGCGTGACGACGCTGCTGGGATGCGGGGTCGAGCAGCTCCAGATCAACTTCATGGTCGGCCAGGCATTCGCCATCGCGGCCGCGAGCTATTTCCCGTTGTTGTTCATGAGCGTCTGGTGGCGCGGGATGACGGTCCGTGGCGCGGCCACCGGGATGCTCACCGGAGGCACCTGCGCGTTGGTCGCAGTCTCGCTGACCAACTTCAGCGACCTCGGTTGGATCAACCTGTCCGTCTTCTGGTCGTTCCACCCGATGCTCCGCATCCTGTGCGAGCAACCCGCGATCTGGTGCGTGCCGCTGGCGATCCTGCTGATGATCGTGGTCTCGCTGCGCACGCGTCATCTCGTGCCCACGGACATCCGCATGAAGATGCTCGTGCTCCATGCCCCGGAAACACTCGGGCTCAAGCAGGAATACATCCGAGACCACGAAGCACACCACTGACTCGCTGGCTTCGGTTTTTTTACCACGGACCACACGGAACACACGGAATTGGGGGGCAGTGATCGAACAGTTTTACCACGGAAATCACTGAAATCACGGACAGGGAGGTTAGGCGCGCGAGATCAGAAATCTCCGACGAACGATTAACCTGATCGCTCGGTGGCTCCGGCCCACTTTTCCCATTCCGTGATTTCAGTGATTTCCGTGGTTAAGACCGGCTTCCAAGGCCTTTCCCCTTTCCGTGTGCTCCGTGTGCTCCGTGGTAAAAAAAGGAGGCGTCAGTGGTCCGTGGAACCGTAGAACGGCCACTCAGGCCGTGGTCTTCCCAGGGCTTCCTGCTCGAACGGGATCCGTCCGCGTTCCATGTGCAGCGGTCGGTGGTCACGGCCGGTCTTCTCGCGAAGGACGCGAAGGATCTCGAAGCCTGCGTCGTCGCTGTCGCCGAAGTGCCACCATTCCAATCCGTCCGGCAGCGCCCCGAGCAGCGCCACCGTCGCCGCGCCGGGAAAACTCGTCTGCACCAGCAACACCCCGCTCCGCAACTTCGCCAGTTCGTGGAACGTCGTCTCGTTCTCCACCGTCAGCACGCGCGTCGCCGTCGTCCGCACCGCCTCGGCGCGCGTCACGTCTTCCAATGCCACCCGCACGGGCCCCCGCATCGGGCCCAGGTCCACCTCGGCATCGCCGAACCGGAACCGCAGCGGGCCGTGGACCAACGCGAAGCGCGTCGTGCGCGAGATGCCGAGGTCGTCCA
Source organism: Verrucomicrobiota bacterium (assembly GCA_025363585.1). Taxonomy (GTDB): domain Bacteria; phylum Verrucomicrobiota; class Verrucomicrobiia; order Limisphaerales; family UBA9464; genus UBA6176. The sequence goes on from JANYDN010000368.1 coordinate 16,707, forward strand.
GCGCCCGGATCTCCCCGCCGGTGATTTCCTCGAGCATCCGGCCCAGCCGCCCGCGGAGTTGTCCCTCGAACTCGCCCTCGCGCTGGGAGTTCGCCAGCGATTCCAACCGCTTCGAGTCGCCGCACAGCACGCAACTCGCGAACCGCACCAGCGATTCCCCTTCCCATGCCAGCAACCGCGGCAACAACGCCAGCACCTCGGCGTTGTCCGGGCCGGCCTCGCGGTCGAACCCGCCGATCGCGCCGCCCGTCGCCGCCGAGTCGCGCAGGCCGGCGCACCACGCGCGCCAGCCTTCCCGCCATCGGTCGGGAACGCCCGCGGCCAACGCCGCCTCGAATTGCCCGGCCAATGCCGCGCGTCGTTCGGCCGGCGGACGCCTTCCCAACCGCGCGTACAAGGCCGCCTCCGATCCCGGCGCGAACCGCACCCGCTCGAGGATCGACGGATCCCTCCGGTGCCGCTCGAGAACGACCAGCCCAAGGCGCGCCGCTTCTTCCAGCTCCCGTTCGGCTTCCTGCCGGGCGCGTCCGTCGCGCGCGTCGATCCCCGCGAACAATTCCTCGGCGTCCACCAACAGGTCGCGTCCCACCACGCCGGTGCGGCCCGCCGGAGACGCCTCGTGGCGCGCGGCGATCTCGGCAAGGACGCGGCTCATCGCGCCGTCCCCGCGAAGCGCTCCAACGCTTCCTTCCGCGTCAGGCTCACCGCCACGTTCCGGATCGACGTCTTCTTCCCGGAGGTCTTCTCGTGCTTGTGGATCGCGATCACTTGGTCGCATTGGTCCACCGCGTACGGAATGTTGCCCGTGCTCATCGAGAAGATCCCCTGCAACTCCAGCGTGTGCAGCGCGCGGATGCAGTCGCGGATCCGGTCGCCGCTGAGTTTCGAGAACGCCTCGTCGATCGGCACCAGCGCCAGCGACGGCTCCTTCCGGCGGGTCTCGTGGCGGCGGTACGCGCGCAGGTAGCTGGCCAGGATCGCGACGAAATACGGCGTCTGGTTCTCGCCGCCGCTCGATTTGCCGGCCGCCCGGTTGACGCTGTACGTGCGCCCGTCGGGGTCGTTCACGTTGGACACCTCGATGTCGTAGTCGTGGTAGTTGCGGTAATCGAGGAAGCGTTCCGCGCCCGTCCCCCCGCCTTCGCCCGTCAACGACGCGAAGATCTTCTCCACGGCGTCACGGATCTCCGTGTCCGCCGTGGCGAACAACAACTCGCCGCCGCGGGCCACCGCCGACAAATCAAGCAACCGTCGGTAAAGCTCGAACTCCCCGTCCTTGTTGGACCGCGCGACGATGCGGTAGCGGTTGTTCCCGATCGGTTTGTCGAGCGCGGTGCGGAGCAGCGACATCAGGTTCTCCACCATCAGCAAGCGCTCGCGGAGTTTCTCGAGAACCTGTTCGCGGAACAGTTGCTGCCAATTCCGTTCCTCGTCGGCCGCCTTGCGCTCGTACTCCGGGATGTGCGCGCCCGCGATCCGTGCGCGCCGCGCCTCGTAGGGCGCGTTGTCCGCGGCGTCCGGATCGAGGTCCGCGTACTTGGGATCGTGGGCCTGCGCCAGCGCCTTCCGTTCCGCCACCAACTCCGCCCGCGCCACCCGCGCGTTCCCCTCCGCGTCGCGCCAAGCGGCTTGCACTTTTTCCGCCGCCACCATTTTCACCGGGAACTCCGCCGTGAATTGCCCCCTCAACTCCGCCACGCGTCCGAGATGCCGCGAAACATCCTCGCCGTCGCGCACCGCGCGCAGCGCCTCCAACGAGGCGGCAGCGACGCGTTCCAGACGCTCGAGATCCCCGCGGACCGACTCCAATCGTCCGCGCCGGCCGCTCCGCAGCAGATCGTCGCGTTCGTTGGCCATCGCCGTTTGACGGTCGCGGATCCCGCGCAACTCGCGCTCGCGCGCCTCGAAATCCTCGGTCCGGATGTTTTTCAGGTCCGTCAGGTTCGCCTCAAGCTTTCGTTCCGCCTCGGCCAGACCCGCGGCCTCGGCGAGATCGTCGTGCAGGCTCTCGCGGTGCAATTGCGCCTGATCGTGGAACTCGGCCGCCTCGCGCCATTGGTTCAACAGCGGTTCCAGTTGCCGTTGGCGCGCCTTGATCGCGTCGGCCTGTTCCTGCAGCCACGCGCGCCGCCGCTCGAGTCCCTTGCGCCCGATGCACGGCAGGTTGTCGTAATGCCGCGGCCGGTCCACGAAAGGCCGGCGCGACTGGAACCCGTCGGGCATGATCGCGCGTTCGTGGCGGCGCAATTCGGCAAGCGTCTCGACGCAGACGACGTCGCCGAACAAATGATTCACGAGGGCGCGCGCCACCGGATGGTTCGTCTCCAGCTTGAGCGCCAGCGAACCGGCCCGAGGCTCGCGGCCCATGTCCGCGGCCTGCTTGGGATTCACCAGCGACTCGCCCCGCGCCTCTTCCTTCAACTCGTGGTAGATCCGTTCCGCCGCGTCGTAGTCGCGCGCGTCCACCACCACCGCGAATTTCCGCCCGAAGCTCACTTCCAGCGCCGGACGCCACGCCTCGTCGGTCACCTCGCACAACTGCCACATCGCCTGCGCCGGCATTTCCGTCCCGCGCCGCGGCAACCGCGCGTTCAAGGCCGACAACAACACCGTGTTCTCGGTGAGCGCGCCCGAGCGCAACGCCACCAGCGCCGCCTTCAATTGGTTTTCCTCGCGCTCGAGCCTGCGGTGTTCCTCCTCGGCCGAACGCACCGCCGATTGTCCCGCCTGCCGCGCCTCCACGCACGCCGATGCCAACGCGCGCGTCCGTTCCCGGAGTTCCGCCGGCGACGCCTTCTCGAGCGCTTCCGCCGCGCGGTGCACCGCGGCCCACGGCGCCGTGGGCGCGTCCACCGGCAGTTTTCCGAGCATCTCCGCGAAGCGCCGCGCGTTCCTCGCGCGGAGCCTGCGGGCCTCGTCGACCGACTCCCCGATGTCCTTCAACCGGCGGATCCGCGCCGCCAGTTCCGAATTCTCCTGCTGCAGCTTGCGGTAGAACTTCCCGTCGTCGGTCGCGTTGAAAGTCGCCTCGATCGAGCGGACACGCTCGCCCGCCTCCGCGAGCACGAGATCCAGCGCGTCGATGCGGACGGTCTCGTTCTCCAGCTCCTTCTCGATCGCGTGCACCTCGTTTCGACCCGATTCGACGGCCTCGGCCGCCGCCTCCGACCGCAGTTCGGCCTCGAGGTATCGGCCCGCCAACCGATCGCGCTCCGCTCCCGCGCGCATCGTTTCGTGGCCATGGATTCGCTCGAGGCGTTCCCCTTGGTCGCGAAGCTCCGCGAGCATCCGCTGCGCGTCGCGGAACGCCAGGTAGCTGTCCTTCACGCCCTGGATGTCGATCGCCTCGGCCGGCAAAATATAGCGCCGGCAAAAGTCGTTGAACGAATCCATGAACGTGAACGACATCGCCGCCGGCAGCAGGTAGTCGAGCGTCCCGCGGTCGAAGTTCAGGTGCGACGGCAGCGCCATCTCGCGGCGGTATTCGTCGACGCCCGCGAACAACCGGCCGGTGTGGCCGTCGCGGCCCACGTGGGATTCCACCCATTGCCGGAATGCCACGAAGTCGAGCGGGACGCGCGCGGCGTCGAGGAATTGGTCGCGCGTCGCCGACGCCGGGATCAGGAACGGCGTCATCTTCGGCGTGTTCTGCGCGACGCCCTCGAACTCGATGCGCAATCCCCACGTCTCGTGGCGTTGCGCGCGCGTGCCGGGCCAGGCGAACTCCATCGCCACGTAGGTCACGCCGCCTTGCCGCATGTACTGCGGCACGCCGTCCATGTCCTGTTTGGTATCGCCGAGGCAATAGCCCTTCAGGTCGCGCGTGGAGCGGTCGCCCGTCGCCGACTGGTTGTAGCGGACCTTCTGTTGGTGTCCGATCAGCACCAGTTGCACGAGGTCCATGAGCACGGATTTCCCGGAACCCGTCACGCCCGCCACCAGCAGGTTGCCGGTCACGTCGAACGAATCGCGGTAGCCGTACCAGTTGATGGCGTGCAGTCGGGTGAGTCGGATGGCTCGGGACATGGTGTTGTTCGGTTCAGGACGCGGCGTCCGGTTCGGGATCGTCGGCGACGCCCTGCGCGGCGAGATGCCGGTCGCGCGCGCGCGTCCATTCGGCAAGGTCGGCGAACGGCACGAGGTAACGGATCGTCGGAAGTATGCGGATGCGGATCTCGGTGAACGGACCCGCGGTCTCGGCCAGACGCACGACGCTCTTGCGCTCCAGCAACCGCAGGATCTCCAGCAAGCGCGTCGCCGCGGGCAATTGCAGGCTTCGGAACTTCGACTCGAACTGCTCGCTGAACGCGGCGACCGTCAGCGCGACGTCCTCGGGAGTAAGGCCGTCGTCCTTCACCATCCGGTCGAAATCGTACCACAGCGCCAGCGTCACCAGCGTCTCGTCCTGACGCATCCGGCGCAGCAACCGCGGCTGTTGCGGCAACGCCAGCACCAGGCGGTGTTCGTGTTCCCACACGAGCTTCAACCCGGCGAGCGACGCCAGTTCGTCCACGGCCTCGCGGTGCAGGCGGGCCCAGTCGTACAGGTCGCGGTGGTCCTCGCGCAGGAGCGCGCCCGCCGCCAGCAGCCGCTGGAAGGTTTCCTGGAGCGACTCGCGGTCGCCCTCGTTCATGCCGTGGGCCGGGCTCGGGTTCATTTCTTTTCCAGCGAGAAGTTCTCGATCGCGTACCCGGCCTTTTCCTCGCTGCCGGGCGACGCCGTGTCCGCCGCGTCCCGCTCCGCCTCGACCGCGTACGCGGCGTCGCGGGCGCCCGCGTGCAACAGGCACGCGATGATGTCCGCCACGTCGTCGTTGCGCACCGGCAGGTCGGCCAACCCGACGCGCGTCCCGGCGGGGCCCTCGATGCGTTCCACGAATCGATTCGCGCGGATCACGTTGAGCGTGTCGCGGAGGTTCGATCCCAATTCCGCCATCGCCGCGTCGATCTCCTGCTCGGTGACGTCGTCGCCCACCGGCTCGAGTTCTCCCGGGATCCTGCGCAACCGCGGACGGTACAGCGAATCGGGCGAAAGCAATCCCGCGTCGACCAGCCACGGCGACGGCAACCCGAGATCCTCGGGAATCTCGTGCAAGCGCCCGCCGTCGGTCGCGGATTCGACCCGTCGGAAAACCTCCTGGACGATCTCGCGCTGGTGGGACGTGGTTTCCTGAAGGTAGCGCAACCGCGCGAACGCCCGGCGCGCGAAATCCGCCGCGCGCCGGTCGAGCGCGTCCGCCTGCGGCACCACCGACTCCAGGAGCCGCCCGAGTTCGTCGACGCGCGTCCGGATCTCGGCCGCCGCGGTGGGCGCGTCCACCTGCGGGCCGCGGCGCAGGCGCTCCCGCTGCATCTGGTCGAGCACGCGCTCGTCGGTGGCGAGCGTGTCGAGACGACGACGGGCGTGAAGGATCCGGCTCGGCAACCGTGCCCGCACCAACTCCCGGTAGCACGCGTGCCCGATGGTCTCGCTGAAGTCGTCGTAGAGCACCGCGAGGTTCTCGCGCAGCGTGTCCGACGCGATCAACCGGCGCGTGTGGCGCTCGATCCCGCCTTCCATCCGCCGCAGTTCGCGGAGTCCCTGCCGGACGTTCGAAAGGCACGCCTCGAGATCGGCGAAAGCCTGTTCGCCGAACCCGTCCGGATTCAGCAACTGCGAGCACGCGATCTGGATGCTGTCGGTGAATTGCCCGTGGTCGCCGCGCGCGATCTGCCGCAGCGACGACAGCATTGATTCCGCGGCGGGATTCAGCGTCACCAACCGTTGCCAATCGGAACGCACCGGCTCTAGCAACCAACGGGTCTCGACCAACCGGCGCAGGAGGAGTGACGCCTGCCCCTGGAGCGTGGCCGCCTCCGCGGTCGCATCCGGAAACTCCGCACGCACCTCGACGTCGGGCCGCTCGCGGAGCAACGCCACGACGATCTCGGCGGCCTCCGCGCGGGAAAGGTGCCCGACGTCCTCGAACGCCGGCGCGAGTCGGTCGAGGACGTCGGCGTAAAGGGGCGCGTTCGGCCCGGCGAGCAGTCCGAAGAACTCGCGCGGGACCTCGCCGTAGAGTTGGGTCCCGAGTTGGTTCATCGCGGCTAGAATCGTTTGGCCCACGCGACGCTCACAGTCCGACGGTCTTGAAGCGCGCCTTGACCTCCTTGAGATGGAAGTCGATCGAGCAAAGCTTCCCGAGCTCGCCCTTTTTGAAATGCCGCGCGACCTCGGGATCGGACTGCAATTGCTCCACGAAGTCCGCGTCCATGCGTCCCGCGTGCCGCGTGGCCCACGTGGCCATGGCATTGCGCTGCACGATCTCGTAGGCGGCCTCGCGGGCGAGTCCCTTGCGGATCAACGCGAGCAGCACGGTCTGCGAATTCCACATGCCGAGGCTCAGCTCCATGTTGCGCCGCATGTTCTCGGGATACACCGCGAGCCCATCCATCATGCGCGCCACGAGCCCGAGCATGTAGTCGAGCAAGGTGCAGGAGTCCGGGAAGATGATGCG
>JANYDN010000388.1 GCA_025363585.1 Verrucomicrobiota bacterium
TTCCCGACGGCCTCCGCAAGGCTGCGGATGTTGACGTGAAGGTGCGGCGGGAATTGGCGCGTCCGTTCCACGGGTTGAAGATCGTGTCCACGACCGCATGCCCTTCGTACGGGAAAATGGTTAAGCTAAGCGCGTTCAACCAAGCTACCCTTCGCTCTGCCATCGCCGGATGCGCCGTCGAACGTCATCGCCTCGCCCACGGAAACAAGCTTGCCGCGTCTCTCGAAGAACTGGTTCCCGCGTTCCTCGACGCGGTGCCCCTCGATCCGTTCGACGGGAAACCGCTGCGTTACCGGGCGACCAACGACACGTACGTCGTGTACAGCGTCGGAGCGGACCTTGTGGATGATGGCGGTGAGTTGCGTCTAGCCGTCGACGGCGAAAAGGAACGGGAGACGTACGACACTGGCTTCAGGGTCACAGACCGTCGACGGTGAATCGGGGCTTGCCGTTCGCTTGCGAGTCCACCGTCTCACGACGTCGGCCACGAACCGAAGCGTGGCAGCCATCGTGAGATGGCGGACCCGGCGATTCCTTCCTCACCGATCCACCGCGTCACCGCGGCGGCCACGTTCCAACGGTGGCCACGACGCCGCGTCGCCTACAGCAACCGCTGCTGCCGGCGCTCGACGTCGAGCTCGACACCGAGTCTTCCCGCGCGTTTCCGGCGGTTCTCAATGATGTGCTTGTCGATCGCCGGGTCGAACTTCACCGGGTACTCGCCGTTGTAGCACGCGAGGCAGAAGGAATCCTTCGGCTGCCCCGTCGCCTTCACCATGCCTTCCTCGCTCAGGTAGCCCAGCGTGTCCGCGTTCAGGTACTGGCGGATCTCGTCGTGCGAGTAATTCGCCGCCATCAGCTTCGAGCGCTCCGGGAAATCGATGCCGTACACGCACGGGTTCCGGTGCGGCGGACAAGAGATCAAGACGTGCACCGACTTCGCGCCGGCTTCCTTGAGGCTCGTCACGCGCGCCTTGCTCGTCGTCCCGCGCACGATGGAGTCGTCGATGATGACGACGCGCTTTCCGCGGACGAGGTCGGCGATGAGGTTCAGTTTCACCCGCACGGCGAAATCGCGGATGAACTGCGACGGCTGGAGAAAGCTGCGCCCGACGTAATGGTTGCGCACGAACGCCATCTCGTACGGGGTGCCGCTCTCGAGCGAGTAGCCGAGCGCCGCGCAATTGCCGCTGTCCGGCACCGGCACGATGATGTCGGCCTCGATCGGATGCTCGCGCGCCAACTGGCGCCCCATCTCCACGCGGGTCTGGTAGACATTCCGACCGTTGATGTTGCTGTCGGGCCGCGCGAAGTAGACGTACTCGAAGATGCAGAACGCGCGGCGCTTGTGCTCGGGGAACGCCTGCAGGCTGCGCACGCCGTTCTCGTCGATGATCACGATCTCGCCGGGCTCGATGTCGCGGACGAACTCCGCGTGGATCAGGTCGAACGCGCACGTCTCGCTCGCCAGCACGTAGGCACCGTTGTCCATCCGTCCAAGGCTCAGCGGACGAAACCCGTTCGGATCGCGCGCGCCCACCAATTCGTTCTCGGTCAACATCACCAGCGAATACGCGCCCTCGATGCGCCGAACCGTGTCCACCAACGCGCTCTCGTGCCCGCCGTGGTTCGGTTGCGCGAGGAGATGCAGGATGATCTCGCTGTCGACGGTCGTCTGGAAGATCGATCCCTTCGCCTCGAGTTCGTCGCGCAACGCCGACGCGTTCGTCAGATTGCCGTTGTGCCCGATGGCGATGCGCCCCTTCGCGCAATCCACCATCAGCGGCTGGGCGTTCACCAAGGCGGACGAACCCTGCGTCGAGTACCGCGTGTGGCCGATCGCCCGCGAGCCCACCAGTCCGTGGAGCGTCTCGCCCGCGAAGATCTGCGGCACCAATCCCATGCCCTTGTGCAGCAGGAATTCCTTCCCGTCGGTGGTCGCGATCCCCGCGCTCTCCTGGCCGCGGTGCTGCAGCGCGTAGAGCCCGTAGTAAGTCAGTTCCGCGGCGTTGGGATGCCCGTAGATGCCGAACACGCCACAGTAATGCTTAGGATGGTTTTGCACGCGCCGGGCGGATTCAGGCGGCGCACCCGGCAAAACAAAAGCGGAATCTTGGTCGCGCGGCCCGCTCGAAGCCCCGAATGCCGGCTTGCCTTGTCGTCGCGTCCGCGGTTCTCCTGCCCCCACCGGCATCGCCCACCCTGGGTCCCCTTGCGTCCATGCGTTCCTTTCGCGGCAAATTCCTCGTTGTCCTCGCCGTCATCGTCGCGGCGTTCGTCGCGTGGCGTCTCGTCTCGAGTCGCGGTGCCGATTCCGCCATCGAACGGCTCCGCGCGCGCGGCCTGCCCACCAACCCCGTCGAGCTCGACCAGTGGTACAAGGCGGTTCCCGCGGGCGAGAACCTAGCGACCGCCGTCATCGACGCCAGTGACGCGCATCGCCAACCCCGCGACGCCGCCAACACGCCCTACCTCGGCCGGATGGACGTCCCGCCCCATCCCGTCGATCCGACCCTGGTCGCGAAATGGAAGGCTTACCTCGACGATTCGTCCGCGGTGTTCGATGCCCTCGAGACCGCGCGCAAGCGGACCGCGTCGCGGTTTCCCATGAATCTCAAGCTGGGCTTCGGCGCGACTTTCCCGGCCTACAACCAACTCAAGGGACTCGAACAATTCCTCGCGGTCGCCGCCTTGACCCACGCCGAATCGAACCAACCCCGCGAGACCGCGCGCGATCTACGCGACATGCTCCTCGTTGCCCGCAGCCTCGACACGGACCCGCTGCTCATTTCCCAGTTGGTGCGCGTCGCCATGCTCCAGATCACGGTCAACGCCACCGCGACTAGCCTGCCGCGCGCCGGCGCGGATGACGCCGACTGGAAATCCCTCCAGACCGAGTTCGCGCGCGCCGCGTCGGTCAACGGCATGTTCAATGGCCTTGTCGGCGAAGCCGCCGTCTCCGGGGCGTTCTTCCAGAATTCCTCGTCGGCATTTGCCGCGACGGTGACGGGAACCCCGGCGTCGGGTGGGACACCCGCCATGAGCAAGCTCGCGTCCCTCCTGTACGTCGGCTCCGGTATTCGCGCCACCGACGGACGCTTCTTCTTCGACCGCATCAGCGAGACGCTCGACGCCGCGCAAACCCCGTTTCCCGAGGGTCTGCGCATGGCCGCCGAGGCCGACGCGCGGGTGCAGAAGGAAATGGCGCGGCCACTTCGCGGGCTGAAGCTCATTTCTGGGATGCTCCTTCCCACGCTTGCGAAGTCGGTCGAGAAAGCCGCCGTCAACCAAGCGGGCCTGCGTGCGGCCACCGCCGGATGCGCCGTCGAACGCCATCGCCTGGCACACGGCAATAAACTCCCCGCGTCGCTCGACGAACTCGTTCCGGCGTTCCTCGACGCGGTGCCGCTCGATCCGTTCGACGGCAAGCCGCTGCGCTACCGCGCGACCAATGACACGTATGTCGTGTACAGCGTCGGCGCCGACCGTGTGGACGACGGCGGCGAACCGCTCCGGATCGCGGGCACGAACAAGACGCGCGCCACGTACGACGTCGGCTTCCGGGTCACCGATCGTCGCCGCTGATCCAGAGCCGACGGCGCGCGCTTGCTTTTCCGTCGCATCCCGCGGTTCTTCTGAACGACCGACTTCACCCACGCCACGTATCGTCCATGCGTTCCCGTCGCGGCAAATTCCTCGTGTTCCTCGCAGTCGTCGGTGCGGCGTTCGTCGCGTGGCGATTCGTTCTCACCAGCGGCGCCGACTCCGGCATCGAAGGGCTCCGCGTGCGCGGCCTGCCCACCAACCCCGTCGAGCTCGACCAATGGTACAAGGCCGTGCCCGCGGACGAGAACCTGGCCACACCGATCCTTGCGGCAGGTGCCGCGTATCGTCAGCCCCGCGACACCACCAACACCCCTTACGTCGGCCGGCTAGAAGTCCCGGCGTTTCCCATCGATCCGGCGTTGGTCGCCGGTTGGAAAACATACCTCGACGATTCGTCGGCCGTGTTCGACGCCCTCGCGACGGCGCGCGCCCTCACCGCGTCCCGGTATCCGGTGAATTTCAAGCTGGGCTCCAAAGCCACGTTCCCGCCCCACACCGACCTTCAGCATCTCGTCCAATTCCTCGCCGTAGCCGCGCTGACCCACGCCGAGTCCCACCAACCCCGCGAGGCCACGCGTGATCTGCGCGACATGCTGCTCGTCGCACGCAGCCTCGAATCGAATCCGTACATCATCTCCCAGTGGGTGCGGATGGGCATGCTCCAGACCGCGGCAAACGCCGCCACCACCAGCCTGCCGCGCGCCGGTGCCGACGACGCCGACTGGAAATCCCTCCAGACCGAGTTCGCGCGCGCCGCGTCGGTCAATGGCGTTTTCAACGGCATCGTCGGGGACGCCGCCATCCAAGGGTCGTTCTTCCACTGCTCCCCGTCCGCGTTTGCCGTGCCCCTCTCATGGGGCGGGACGACGCCGATCGGCAAAGCCACGGCCATGTTGTACATCGGGTCCGGACTCCGCGCCGTGGACGGACGTTTCTATTTCGACCGCATCACGGAGATCCTGGACGCCGCGCAATCGCCGTTTCCCGAGGGCCTCCATGAGGCCAACGAGATGGTCGAGCGGGTGCGGAAGGAAATGGCGCGTCCGCTCCGCGGGATGAAGATCCTTTCCTGCGGGCCACTTCTCGGGCTCGCGAAGTCAGTCGAGAAAGCCGCGATGACCCAGGCAGCCCTACGCGCGGCGGTCGCCGGATGCGCGGTCGAACGCCATCGCCTCGCGCACGGCAACCGACTTCCCGCGTCGCTCGACGAACTCGTCCCCGCGTTCCTCGACGCCGTGCCGCTCGATCCGTACGACGGCAATCCGCTGCGCTACCGCGCGCGCGACGACACGTACGTCGTCTACAGCGTCGGCGCCGACCTCGTGGACGACGGCGGCGAGACGCCGCAAATCGGCAAGACGGCGCGCGCGACGTACGACATCGCCTTCCGCGTCACCGATCGCCGGAAGTGACCCGGAGCCGAACGCGCGCTTGCCTTGGCTTCGCGTCCGCGGTTCTGCTGCCGGCCACACTCAACCACTATTCATCGCGCCCATGCGTTTCCGTCGCGGCAAATTCCTCGTGGTCCTCGCCGTCATCGTAGCGGTGTTTTTGGCGTGGCGATTCGTCGCCAATCGCGGCGCGGACTTGGCCATCGAACGACTCCGCGCGCGCGGCTTGCCCACCAATCCCGCCGAGCTCGACGTCTGGTACAAGGCGGTGCCCGCGGCGGAAAACCTGGCCACCCCGATCCTAGACGCCAGTGCCGCCTATCGGCAGCCACGTGACACCACCCTAACTCCCTACGTCGGCCTGCTCGAGGTGCCACCGCATGCCTTCGGGCCGACGTTGGCCGCAGGATGGAAGGCGGACCTCGACGAATCGTCGGCGGTGTTCGTCGCCCTCGCGACCGCGCGCACGCGCACTGCGTCGCGCTATCCTGTGAACCTGAAGGAAGGCTTCGACGCCACATTCCCGCCCTACACCGATCTCGAAAGACTCGTCCGGTTCCTGGCCCTTGCCTCCCTGACTCACGCCGAATCCAACCTACCCCACGACGCCGCGAGAGATCTGCGCGACATGTTGCTCGTTGCACGGAGCCTCGAATCGAATCCGCACCTTGTCTCCCAGTGGGTGCGGATCCGCATGCTCCAGACCGCGGTGAACGCCACCGCCACCAGCTTGCCGCGCGCCGGTGCCTACGATGCCGATTGGAAGTCCCTCCAGACCGAGTTCGCCCGCGCCGCGTCGGTCAACGGGTTGTTCAACGGACTCGTCGGTGAATCCGTGCTTCAAGGGGCGTTCTTCCACTCCTCCCCGTCCGAGTTCGCCGCGACCCTCGCATCGGGAGGAACGCCCGCGATGGGCACGCTGGGGTCCGCGCTGTACATCGCTTCCGGACTCCGCGCCGTCGACGAACGATTTTACCTCGACCGCATCGCAGAGGCGCTCGATGCCGCGCAATCGCCGTTTCCCGAGGGCCTCCGCAAGGCCTCGGCGCAGAACGAGCGGGTGCGAATGGAAATGGCGCGCCCGCTGCGCGGAATGAAAATCATTTCCGGGATGATCCTTCCGGCACTCGGCAAGTCGGTCGACCAAGCCGCCTGGATCCAGGCAAACCTGCGGGCGGCGATCGCCGCCTGCGCGGTCGAACGCCATCGCCTGGCCCACGGCAACCAACTTCCCGCCTCGCTCGACGAACTCGTGCCCGCGTTCCTCGACGCGGTTCCGCTCGATCCGTTCGACGGCAAGCCGCTGCGTTACCGCGCGACCAATGACACCTATGTTGTGTACAGCGTCGGCGCCGACCTCGTGGACGATGGCGGCGAGACACCACGCATCGGCGAGAAAGAGCGCGCGACGTACGACATCGCCTTTCGCATCACCGATCGACGGAAGTGATCCGTCCCTACCCGCTCGCGGCGATGTCCTTCAGGTCGGCGCGGACGTTCCGGTAATTCGTGTCGAACGCCGCGACGGCCGGATCGGAAGCGATCCCGTTGGATGCGCAGAATTGCCGGTACACTCCGGGCCACCAGTTGCGGTGCGCGGTCAACCCGGCGTCGCGCCACGATTCCCAACCGGACAACACGCGGCTCCAGCATTGGTCGCCATAGGCCACGGCGGCATGCGCGCTCGGCATGTCGGACACGTACCAGTCGCGACCCACGCGCGCGTGCAGCACCTCGTCCGCCCAGTCGAAATCCTGGAACGTCGCGGCCAGCGCGTTGCCCGACGCGATCGACACTTCCCATTCGTGGCGCTTCCCCGTCCGCGGCATCAACCCTTGCTCGATGAAGTACAGCACGGCGTGCCGCTCCTTCGGCGCCAACTGCGTGTTCAAGCCGAGCGACCACGTGAAGTTCACCATCACCTCGCGCGCCCAATCCACGCCCGACGCCACGAACCCGACCTCGCCCATCATCGCGTG
>JANYDN010000013.1 GCA_025363585.1 Verrucomicrobiota bacterium
CAGCCAGTCCGCGCTGCCCGCGTCGGGGTCTTTGGAACGCTGGCCGAAGGTCGCGCCGCGGATGCGTTGCGCGATCGGTTCGTCCAGACCGGACGAAATCCATTGGCACGGGGACCAGGGGAGTTCGAGGCGTTCGAGACGGGCTCCGTTCCATCGCCATTCCACGACCGTCCGCGCGTCGGGGAAAATGCCGGCGAGGCGGAACGGTTGGAGGCTCTCGAGTGGAAGCCGCGACACCTCGACCACGGCCTCATCTGGGTCGCCGACGGCGAGGAGACGCGTCACCACGAGGCCGCGTGTGATCGGTGCGGGCAGCGGAAGTGACGGGACCGAATACCAATTCACCAACGCGAACGCCGCGCCGGCGTCGTTCAGCCCGACCCACGTTCCGCCCGCCGGATCCATGGGCCAAATCGCTGCCCGGGTCCCGGCGCGCCGGACTTCGGGTGGACTCGCTTTGGGTCGGGCGTGCTTTTCGTCCCGGTTCATCCCCAAGCGATAGCCATTGGTATTCGGCCAGAAAGTGACGGTGCACATAAGGTATGCCCCCGACTAGTCGGCCGCGGGATATCCGGCAACGAGCGCCGCGGTGCGGCGCCACGCGCGCCAAAGCGAAGCCGCGGAATCCGGCCGGTGCCCGCGGACACGGTTGGCGGCGCCGATCGCGAAGACGAGTTCCCACTGCCGGAAGAGCGTCGCGTAGGCGCGCCATAGCGGCGTGCGCGCGTCGTAGATGCTGGTGGCTTCCGCGGTCGCTCCGTTGAGTTCGAGGATCTTGAATCCCTCGCCCGCACGCAGCTCGTCCTCGCTTTCGAAGCGGACATCGTAGCGTCCTATATAGAAACCCGAGATGCGCCTGGAGATGACGTCGATGCGCTTTTCGAGGGCGTCGGTTCGCCAGCGTTCGCCATCTCGGAAAATACAGCCCTGCGCGTGGTTTCCGGCCTCGACCAACCGGATGCGCTCGCCCGCCGCCAGAATCCCCGTGCGGCGATCGCCGAATCGATCGAGATAGCGGGCCGCCACGAAGCGCGCGCGGTCGTCGTTCCAAACCAAGTCCTCGACGGTGTCGCGTCCGTTGCCGACCAATTCCGGAAAGACCTTTTCCGTGATCGCGAAGATGTGGCCGCGTTCCTCGCCCGGCATGCGGTAGTAGAAGATGCCGGCCTCGAGTGGGCCGGCGACGTGACGCTGGACGACCAGTGCCGCGTCCGAACCGGCGAGATAGGCTTCCGCGTCGGCGGGCCCGCGGATCACTTTGACGCCGACGCCGCGTTGGCCGACGTCGGGCTTGAGCACATAGGGATAGGCAACGGAATTGTCGCCGACAATCCCCGACAGGCGTTCGGTGCGTTCGGCGACGGTGCCGGCACTTAGACACCAAGCTTCCGCGGTGAACTCGGGGCTGGTGCGATGAAGGTCGAGCAGTGTGGCGAGTTTGGATTCCCCGACGAAACCGCCGGTGGCCATTCCCGGATTGGCCGCGGTGGGAACGGTCCAACCGCCATGACGCACGGCCAACTGCAGGTAACGGCCCGCGACCGGGATATAGAAAAGCCACGCGGGCCAGAATTCCCAGTGCCGCCATTTGCCAAACCACGCGCGAAGCGGGCGAAAACGTCGGCCCGCGGCGAGTTTCAACAGGGGCTTCCGCACGGCCCATATTACCAGCAGCGCCGCGATCATCCATCCGACCGCCGAGGATTGCCTTAGAGCATCGGAAAGCGCGGGGCCGAAAACCCGGGCGAGCCCGAAGATCCCGGCGGTCCAAACGGCGACGGTCAGGAACGTGACCATGGCAAAGCCGGGAAGGGGGACGCGGAGAAATCCAGCCGCAAGATACGTGGGAAGGCGGGTTCCGGGAACGAACCGGCTCGCGACGAGAAGCCAGACGCCGCGAACCGCGAACCAACGTTCGCTCGACGCCACTTGCTCGGGTTTGGCGAGTCGCCGTCCCAGCGCGGTCGCGAGAAGGGGACGACCCAAACCGCGCGCGAGCAGGTAGAGCAGCACGTCGCCGATCCAGATTCCCAGGAAACATCCCGTGAACGCGACGCCCCAATTCAGGCGTCCGGAAGCGGAGAGCAGGGCGCCGGTCACCGTCGGCACGTCTTCCTGCACGAACGTCGCGAGCCCCAGCGTCGCGGCCTGCGCGGCCGGGTGCGCCATCGACAGGGTCGACGCGATCCACTGGGTCGGATCCATGTTCATGCGGCGGGTTTCAGGCCGCCGTACCGATACGGCGTTGGTGGGCGACAGTGGAAGGCGCGACGCCGAAGGTCGGCGGCAACGCCACGTTCTGGAGGCGGGCCATCACGGAGATCAAGGCATGGTGATGGATCGCGTGCGCCACCGCGTAGGCGAGTTCGCGGGCGAGCGTGGATGCCGTCACCGGCGAATCGCCGTGCTCGTAGCTGACCTCGCATCGGACGCGCACGAACTTCGTGAGCCGTTCCGCGTCCAGTCGGCCCAGACTCGCCATCAAGCGCTGGGTCGCGGCCAGCGCCTGCGTCGGTTCCGTCTCGATCCTTGGGTCGCGTTCGCGGTCATCGTAGTCGACCAAGCCCGTTTCCAACCCGCGTACCACGCTGTGAAAGTGATCGAGGCAATGACGATAGTGCCCGCCGATCGTCCCGTTGAAAGCCAACGCAACGCGCGTCTGGTACCGCGAGTCTTCGATCGCTGCGAGAAGTGCCTCGCCCTGCGCGAGGAGTTCGAGGGCGGCGGACAACACGCGTTCCGAATCGGACGGCGCGACGTCGCGCGACGTGGGTTGGGTCGGGTCGGCCGGCTTGCAGTGTGGCCGGGTCCCGGGGGCCGCGGCGAATTCTTCGATGGCGATCATGCGATGTCCCGGATGAGTCGTGCGGCGGCGGATTCCCTTACACCGTCGTTTCGGAAAGACGGATCACCTCGCCATGCGCCGCGTTTGCCAACGCTTTCCTGCAATCGGAGGCGGGAAGGGGCGGCGCCGTTCGGACGCGAGCGACGATGCGTTCGAGGCCCAGCACGCCGACCAGATGCGGCAGCAGCGTCATCTCGCCCCAATACGCGACGGGCACTGCTGCGTCGTGCGATTCCGTCCGGTAGCCGATCCAGACCGGGGTCACGTGCGACCGTGTGTCGACGGCGGCCGAAAAGAGCGCCGGGCGAAACGGAAGCACGCCGCTCCCGTCGGTGCTCGTTCCCTCGGGGAAGACGACGACAGGAACTCCCGATTTCAGCAGATTGCCCACGGCGGGCGCGACCCGAGCGAGATCCGAGGCGACGCGGCGTCGGATGAAAAGGGTTCCCGCGGCGCGGGTCAAACGACCGAACACGGGCCAATCGCGGACCTCGCTCTTCGCCACGAACGCGGTGGGCCAGAGCGCGCCGAGCACGAGGACGTCGAGATAGCCGACGTGGTTGGCGACGACCAATCCGCGCGAATAGCCGGAGCCGACGGCATCGAGCTCGACGCCGAGGATGCGCAGGATCCGCGTGCTGGCGCGCTGCAGCCACAACGCGCGTTCGGAGGCCGTGGTGCCGTTGCGTTTCATCAACGCGGACACCGAAAGTCCGGCCAAGGTGCATGCGAGCCGGGTGCCGCGAACGATGATCCGGGGAATGACGGAGTAACGTGGCACGGGATTATTCGTTGCTGCCGGCGGACATTCCCCAATGTCGAAGGATTCGTGGACGCAGCGTTTCCAGATCCATCCACGTAAGGAAATCGATGGTCTTGAATTGCCGGTCCAGCGCGGGCGGTCCGCAGATCCGCGCGCCGAGCGCGAGGTAGGCGCCGAGCAATTTTGGAATCTTTACCGACGCGGACGGCTCGGCGGCGGGACACTCGAATTCGCCGACGGGTCGGGTACGAAGCTCCACGGAAACCAAGTGCGAGCGCAGGGCAAGAAACGCGCCCGCGGCAACCGCGGGATCCTGCGACGTCAGCGAACTGCAGCCGACGAGATGGCGGCATCCGTGGCGCGACGCGTACTCCACGATGCCGCGCCACAGCAGCATCAGGACGGTGAAGTTGCGGTGAGCGGAATGGATGCAGGCGCGGCCCAGCTCCAGCATGCCCGGGCGAAGTCGTTCGAAGGGAGTGAAGTCGAATTCCTGCGCGCTGTAGTAGCCATGAAGTTCCGCCGCGCGCGTTCCGGTCTGCATTCGGTAGGTTCCCACCACGGTTCCGGTGGCCTCTTCCTCGACCAGCAGATGGTCGCACGCCTCGTCGAAGCGGTCCGCGTCGAGGCACGTGTCGTACGAGCCCTCGAGGCCTTCACGCAGCTCGAGGTTGAAGACGACGAAGCGCAACACCTGCGCGGCCCGGAGATCGGCGGCTGTTTCGGCGAGGCGCGTTCGGTAGCGCTTTTTCGAGATGGGCAACGCCGGCACGTCGGCGATGGGCCGGAGAATCGCAAGTGGGTTCATGGTCGGATTGTAGGCATCGATGTCGGATCAACGGCGGGAAGAAGGCGTCGCGGGAGAACAGGCTTGGCCGTCGAAGAATCGTTGCCCAAGGACGGGGATCTCGGACCGGCGGATCCAGACCACGCACGCGGATGCGCCCCATACGGCGACCGCGAGCGAGAAGAGCAATCCACCGTCGTCGCGCACGACGATCCCAAGGCGCAGCAGGTGCGCGCCGATCGCACCGGAC
>JANYDN010000354.1 GCA_025363585.1 Verrucomicrobiota bacterium
GTTCGTCGTGCTGCCGGACCATCGGGGCTTCGCGTCGAACGGCCCGAAGAACTGGGATTCCGCGTTCCTGCCCGGCCAGCACGCGGGCACGATCATCTATCCCGGCCGGGAGAACCCGATCACCGACCTCTTCCCCGGCAAATCCGGCCGCTATGTCTCGGGACGGAGCGAGGCCGCGACCCACGAGGTGCTCGCCCGGCTCAACGAGGGCCACGCCGCGACGCGGGCCACCGACGCGCGGCTCGAGGCCCGGATCCAGAGCTACGAGCTGGCCGCGCGCATGCAGCTCGCCGCGCCCGAGGCCATGGACATCTCGAAGGAACCCGACCACCTGCTCGCGCGCTACGGCATCCGCCGCGACCCGCCGACCTGGCCGAAAGAGATCAACGCCGAGGAGGAGATGCACCACTTCGGCACCAAGTGCATGGTCGCCCGGCGGCTCGTCGAGCGCGGCGTCCGGTTCGTGCAGATCTGGAGCGGCAACGACAACGGCTTCCCGCGGCGCAACTGGGATTCCCACGAGGACATCCGCCGCGACCACGGTCCGCTCGCCTCGGGGTTCGCCCGCGGCGCCGCGGCGCTCATCGAGGACCTCAAGCAGCGCGGCCTGCTCGACGACACGGTGATCCTGTGGACGACCGAGTTCGGCCGCATGCCCAGTTCCCAAGGCGGCAAGGGACGCGACCACAACCCGTACTGCTTCACCAACTGGTTGTGCGGCGGCGGCATCCAGGGCGGCGTGGTCGCCGGCGAGAGCGACGAATGGGGCTACAAGCCGCTCGACCGCTCGGCCCCCACGACCGTCCACGACATCCACGCGACCATCCTGCGCCTGCTCGGCATCGACCACACCCGGCTCACCTTCCGCAACAACGGGATCGATCGACGGTTGACCGATGTCCACGGCGACGTCATCCAGAGCCTGATCGGCGCCTGACCGACCCATCTCATGAGAACCCTCCGGAACCTCCGCCCCGCGGCCTTCACGTTGATCGAGCTGCTCGTCGTCATCGCCATCATCGCCATCCTGGCCGGCATGCTCCTGCCGGCCCTCGGCAAGGCGAAGACCAAGGCGCAGGGCATCTCGTGCATGAACAACCTGCGCCAGCTGCAGCTCGCGCACATCATGTATCCGACCGACAACCAGGACCGCCTCACCGCGCCCGGAAACTCGCGCGACGAGCCCTACCAATGGGCCGGCGGCTGGCTCGGATGGCCCGGGCCCAATCCGAGCGACAACACGAACACCGCGATCCTGTTGGATCCCAAGCTCACCCAGTTCTCCAAGTATCTCGCCACACCGGCGGTCTACAAGTGCCCGGCCGACAAGAGCCGCGTGACCTTGGGCGGCAAGAAGTACGACCGGGTGCGCAGCATGAGCATGAGCCAGGCGATGGGCGGTCCCGGCGAATGGCTTCCTCCGGGCGGATCGATGGTCTCCGGCCAGAAAAAGTACCGGACCTTCTACAAGGCCGCCGATATCGCCGCGGTGGGCGCGAGCCAGATGTACGTGCTGCTCGACGAGCATCCGGACAGCATCAACGCCGGCGGCTACGCCAACCAGATGGTGGACGGCCCCGCCACCGCCCGGATCATCGACTACCCCGCGAGCTACCATAACCGTGCGGCGGGAATCTCCTTCGCCGACGGCCACGCGGAGATCCGCAAATGGGTCGACCCCCGGACGGTCCAGCCGGTGAAGTTCTACGACATGCCGCTCAATGTCGCGTCGCCGAACAACGCCGATGTGATCTGGCTCGCGGAGCGCACGAGCGTGAAGAACTGACGCCGAGCCTGGCTAGCCGGGACACGACAGGGGACGTTTCCACCATGCTGCTCCGTTGGATCGTTCTCGCGACCTTCATGTTGTCCTGGAGCCTCGACACCCGGGCCGCCGGAGAGCCGCACACGCCGGACAAGTTCGAGCCCGAGATCCGGAAGTTCGAGGTCGTCGACCGGCGCACACCGCCGCCCGTCGGCGCCATCCTCTTCACCGGCAGCTCGTCCATCCGGCTCTGGACCAATCTCACCGCGGATCTTCCCGGGCGGACCGTGCTCAACCGCGGCTTCGGCGGATCGCACATGAGCGACCTGCTCCATTTCTTCGACCGCGTCGTCGTGCCGTACCATCCGCCGATGATCGTCGTGTACGAGGGCGACAACGACCTCCAGGACGGCAAGACCGTGGACGCCGTCTTCGCAGATTTCAGGACCTTCCTGCGGCGCGTCCAGGAAAAGCTTCCGGACACATCGGTCGCCCTGCTGGCGGTCAAGCCGAGCCCGGCGCGGCGGCGGCTCCTCGCGGAGCAGCGGGACCTCAACCGGCGCCTGCGCGAGCTGACCGCGAAGGAACCCCGGCTGAGCTTCATCGACACCGCCACTCCGTTGCTCGCGCCCGACGGTTCGATGCGACCGGAGCTCTACCAGGAGGACGGCCTGCACCTGAACGCCGACGGCTACGCGGTCTGGAGGAAGGCGATCACGGACGCCTGGCCGCACCGGCCATGACCTCGGGCGCGCCGCGGACCGCTTGCTCCGGCGGAACCGCCGCCTAGTCTCGCGCCATGCGATCCGACCGTTCCAAGTGGCTTGTCGTCGTCGCGCTCGCCGTGGCGCTGGGATGGCTCTCGACCCGCGGGACCGGCGGGCCGTCCTTCATGCGCCTGCCGGTCGGCCCCATGCCGGCACCGGTGTGGACGATGCCGGACCTCGACGGCCGCGCCGTGGCCTCGACGAACTTCGCTGGCAAGGTCGTCCTGCTGAACTTCTGGGCCACCTGGTGTCCGCCCTGCGTCCGCGAGCTGCCCGAACTCGACGCCTTCCACGCCGCCCACGAGGCCGAAGGGTTCGCCGTCATCGGCGCGGCGGTGGACGAAGGCGGCGCCGCGGCGGTGAAGCCCTTCGTCGAGCGCCGGAAGCTCGGCTATCCCGTCGTGATCGCGTCCGCCGAGATGCAGGGTCTGTTCGGCGGCGTGCCGATGGATCCGACCGGACCGGCGGGTTTCCCGTTGCCGACGACGTTCATCATCGGACGCGACGGCCGCTTCGTCGCACGATACGTCGGCGCGCTGACCCAGGCGGAACTCGACAAGGTGGTGCTGCCGCTCCTCCGGCGCTGAGAGCCGGGCGGCCGGCCTACGGGGCATCCGCCGCGCCGCCGACGCCGACCAGCTCGACCCTCGCGCGCTTCTGCGCGCGGAAGATCTCGAGCTTCATCGTCCCGCCGGCCTGCAAGGCGCGGAACGCCTTGGCCAGATCGGCCCGCGTGACGATCTCCTGGTCGCCGGCGCGGAGGACCACATCGCCCTCGCGCAGCCCCGCCTTGGCCAGCACGCTCCCGGCCGGGACCGAGACGATGCCGACGCCGATCTCGCCGGGCAGCCCGGCCGCCGACACATCGCCATCGCCGACGATCTCCTTGATCTTGCCGCCGAGCCAACCGACCACGCGTCCGTCGCGCCGGCCCGGTGGCGCCGCCGACAGCCGCGCCGCGCCGGGTAGCTCCGGGGTCCGGGCCTTGGCCCTCAGCCGCGGCGAACGCACGCCGAAGCGGTCCATGGGGAAGTTGCGGAACCCGAGCGCCAGCGCGGGCGATCCGTCCTTCACGCGGTAGTCGCCGCGCGAGGGATCGACGAACCGGGCGTCGGCCACGACCGACCGCTCGTCTCGGCCGCTCTGCTCCTGGAGGACCTTCGCCGGCGTCGCGCCGGGCGCGCCGGGCGTGTGCAGCAGGTTGGAATCGACCTCCTTGCCCCAGGGTCTCGCGACGCGGATGGGTTGGTACGGCGTGAAGACGATGTTGTGCCGGAACACATCCTGGCTGTCCTTGTACCAGACGTGCGGATGGAACGAGTTGCCGACGATGACGTTGTTCTCGACCAGCCGGTGGTAGCCCTCGCGGTTCTTGAGGCCGCCGTTGAGGCACAGGTTGTCGCGGATGATGTAGTTGGATGTGCCGTCGTCGAGATCGATGTCCCAGCCGTGGTCGCAGCGCCAGCGGTTGTTCCGCAGGACGACCGGTCGCACCGTGTCGAGCAACGGGAAACCGGGGACCTCCTTCACCCACGCCTCGACCTCGGCGATGTCGGGCCGCCAGAAGCGGTCGCGTCCCCATGAGTTGAACGAGCCATGGTCGCCGGTCTCCTTCACCGTGTCGAAGACGTCGCAGAACTCGACCACGTGCCCGCCCCAGCAACCGTCGCCGAAATTGATGCCCGCCCGCGGCATGTCGTAGATCGAGCAATGCCGGATGACGATGCCCATGGACATCGCGACCTGCACGCCGGCGGTTTGCTTTTCGACGCGTCCCGCGCGGCGGATCAGGCAATCCTCGACCACGCAATCCGCCGGGTAGTCGGGTGTTTGCGGACCGACCGTGCGGTCCATCGCGGCGACATCCTGCACTTGGTTGTATTCGAACAAGGGACTCCGGACGGCCTTGGGATCGCCGACGAACGCGATCGCGTTCCCGCCGGCTTCCGTGATGTCGCAACCGCGGATCGCGACGCGTCGGTTGTATCCGTCCACGAAGACGGCGTTGCCGCCGGCTTGGTCGAAGAGGCAATTCCGGAGGGCGCAATCCTCCGTGCCGCGGAACACCACCGCGCCGCCGCGATAGGTCGTCCAGTCGCTCCGCAGGAGCGGTTCCTTGTTGTCCATGAACGTCCGCGCCGAATGGCGGAACACGAGGCCGGACAACACCACGTGCGACACCGGTTTCGTGGCGGTGCCATGGAATTCGACGAGATGGCGGAGTCGGACGCCCTCGATGGTGGCCTTCGCGAGATCGAGCCCGTCGGGCGGGCGGAAGTAGAGGACGTGCGCTTTGGGATCGAGGTACCACTCATTGGGCGCGTCCAGTTCCTCGAGGATGTTTTCGACGAAGCGGAATTCCGGGTGCATTCCCATGCGGCGGTTGTTTTGCCAGCCGCCCTCGTAGGTCACCGTGCCGTCGGGGGCCTTTCCGGTGATGACGTAATGGAAGTCGCCCCAGAGATGCTCGTGCATCGCATGGATGAATCCGCCCGTTGGGTCGGCCCATCGCGCCGCGCGTTCGCGGGAGAACGCATCCTTCGAATAGCCGCCGAGCATCCGGACGTTTGGATCGAAGTTCGGATGGCGCGCGAGGATCTGGCGTTCGCCGTTCACGAACAGTGGGTCGGTCGCGAAATCCGGCGGGACCGGCGTCTTGAAAATGCCGTCGCGATAAGGCTCCCAACGCGCGGCGAGACGCATGCCGCCGCTAAGGACCGGACTCTCGTCCTTCCACGCCTGCCAGACGACGGGCGCTTTCGCGGTACCGGAATCCTCGGGTCCCAGAATCCAGGTCGAGGGCAAATAGTAGGTGCCGCCGCGAAGCTGGACCGTCACCGGCGACGATCGGTTGCTCGCGCGCACGGCGGTCTGGGCGCGGGCAATGGTGGCGAAGGGTTTCGAACGGGTGCCCGGATTGGAGTCGTTGCCCGCCGGATCCACGAAATAGGTCGTGGTCGCGCTCATGGGGAAGGTCGCCAGCGATAGGGAAAGCACGGCGAGCAACTGCGACGGCGATGGCATCGGGCGAGTTTCGAGTTTTCGGTTTCAAGTTTCAAGGAGCGCGGCAGGCCGTGGGTGGCACCGGCCCGGTGCCACTGTCCGGTCCAGTTCCCCGACGCAATGGGTACACCGCGTGGCGGCGTGCCGCGGTCACCGACGGCATGAGCGTGAGAACTACCGGGTTGACGCGAATGCGAGCCTTCGTGGGGGCGCATCTTGACACTGCCCTCGAATTCAAAAGCGTTGAAGAAGGCGCCCTTGCGCCGGGTTCTGGATGAACGGTGGTCGCGCCAGTGAATTCGGGGTGTTTCGCGCGGTCCTACAAAACCGTTTTCGGTTTGTTCGTTGGCGAGACCCGAATCTTCGGGGAGCGGTTTGCGGAGGCGCCCGCTCGGGAACGCGGGACCCTTTCATGGCATCCCCGGCAACCCATCGAATCTCCTTTCCCGAGCTTTTCGTGTGGTTCGTGGTTCACCCACCCAACCTGATGCAAGCCGAGCAGGCCCGTGGAATTGGCATCCACGAACCACACGAACCACACGAAAAGTTGAGGCGCCTGCCGGGGGGCGGAATTGATTTCAACGACGCGACGGAGTTTCGCTCGGTCCCCCTTCGTTGATTTCGGTTGGTCGATGGCAGCCCCGGACTTTTCGGGGGCAGTGTCCGGATGCGCCTCCTTCGTGGTTTTGGCCGAGAATTGGGGTTGAGTCGGCACGCGCGCCGGACATGCTCCGCCCCGCATTATGCTGAAAGCCGGAATCGTCGGACTTCCCAACGTCGGGAAATCGACCCTCTTCAACGCCGTCACCCGCACCCGCAAGGCGCAGGCCGCCAACTACCCGTTCTGCACCATCGATCCCAACGTCGGCATGGTCACCGTGCCCGACGAACGGCTCGCCGTGCTCCAACGCATCGCGAAGACCACCGTCGTGATCCCCGCCGCGGTCGAGTTCGTCGACATCGCCGGCCTCGTCAGCGGCGCGTCGCAGGGAGAGGGACTCGGCAACAAGTTCCTCAGCCATATCCGCGAGGTCGATGCCATCGTCCAGGTCGTGCGGTGTTTCGACGACCCGGACATCCACCATGTCACCGGCAGCGTGGACCCGGTTCGCGACATCGAGGTCGTCACCACGGAGTTGGTGCTGGCGGACGCGGACCAGGTGCGCAAGCGCCGCGAGAAGCTGGCGAAGGACGCCAAGCGCGGCGACAAGGCGGCGATCGCCGAGGACGCCGTGCTGGCCAAGATCGACCCGCACCTCGATTCCGGAAAGCCGGCGATCACTTTGGAACTCACGGCCGACGAACGCGAGACGGTCCGCGGTTTGTTCCTGATGACGTCGAAGCCGACGATCTTCGCGTGCAATGTGAAGGAGGGGGATCTGAAGAACGCCGAGGAAAATCCTTACGTGCAGAAGGTGCGCGGTTACGCCAAGTCCCACCTCGCCTGCGAGGCCGTGGTGATCAGCGCGCAGATCGAGTCGGACTTGGTCGATCTCACCGCGGAGGAAGCATCGCAGTTCCTGGCCGAGCTGGGGGTGAAGGAGTCGGGCATCGGTTCGCTGATCCGCGCCACGTACCATCTCCTGGGACTGCGGACCTATTTCACGGCGGGCGAGAAGGAAGTCCGGGCATGGACCATCCACGAGGGCGACACGGCCCCGAAGGCGGCGGGCGTGATCCATTCCGATTTCGAGCGCGGGTTCATCAAGGCGGAGACGGTCGCCTACGAGGATCTCGTGAAGTGCGGCTCGGTCGCCGTGGCGCGGGAGAAGGGTTTGTACCGGATGGAAGGGAAGGAATACGTCGTGAAGGACGGCGACGTGTTGCTTTTCAAATTCAACGTGTAGACCGAACCCCGCGAGCGAGGGGAGTTTCAAGTTTTCAGTTTCAAGTTTCAAGAGAGGGCCCGACGGCCCGGAGCGCTCGCCTCGGGGGAAGGCGATCGGAGTACATCGGCCCGGCAAGGGGTCCATGCCTCTCCTGAAAACTTGAATCTTGAAACTTGAAACTCCGACCTCCCAAACCGCCCGGTTTCCCAGTGTTTCACGGCTTTCCGGGACGCCGGGCGGGTCGGTTTCGGCGGACGGTTGGAAAAAAAACTTTGCCGGGGGTCACCCCGCGCGGTTACACGTCCGCCTGATTTTGCCATGGGAAAAACCCTTATCATTGCCGAAAAACCGTCGGTCGCGGCGGACATCGCCAAAGCCGTCGGGGGGTTCACCAAGGACAAG
>JANYDN010000144.1 GCA_025363585.1 Verrucomicrobiota bacterium
GCCACGCAGTGCACGAAACGCGTCGAGGAACCGGCTGGAACGTGGCACCGGGGCCGGTGCCACCCACGGCATGCAGGATCGTCCCGCCTTCTTGGCCGGCCTTGGTCCCCCTTGGCGTGAGAGAATTCCCATGCCGCGACCACATGCGTCCGGCTGAGTCGAGGCAAGGACGGGGGCCGGCCGTTCCGTCCGTCCGGGAACACTTGTGGTGATCGGATTGCGGTCGGTGGTGACGACCGTGTTTCGATGGGGTTTCACGCTCGCGCCGTCGTGGCGAATTCGCCGCCCGCGCCGCGAAAACCTCCGGCGGCGACACGCGCCTGGCAATTCCTTGCCGCGCTCTTCATGGCGGCATCGCGTTGTCCGGTGGCCGGAAAGCGGCGGAGGGGACGGGGGGCGATCCCCATCATCGCCGCTCTTGATTCGCCACGTTATGGAAAAGTTCCGCCGATGGTTTCCCTGGGCCCTGATGCTTGCATCGGGCTTCGCCGCGTCCGCGTTCGATTTCGATCCGACGAGCCTGCCGCCGACGTTGATGATCGGCTTCCGCAAGGCGGGCGGGCCGTCCGAACTCGTGGTGAATGCCGGCCCCGCGTCGGCTTTCTATGGCGCGACGCCCAATTCCACCTTTTCGGTGCCGGGTTATACGGCGGCCCAGTTTTCGGACGCGTTCGGAACCTCCGATTCCGTCGGGTTGGCCGCGTTCTCCGCGATGCGCGTCACCGGGGATCCCGACCGTCCGTTCCAGACGATCTGGGTGACGCGTCCCCGGTCCGACATCGCGACGCAATCGAGCCCGTGGGTGCGGCAGGGAGCGGGAACGTTGGGGACGACGGCGACGAAGATCTCCAGCATCGGCAGCGGCGTGGCGGTCTACAGCGCCGCGCAACCGGCCGGCGTGGACAACTCGGCGACGGCCGTCGTGATCCCGTCGTCGAATCCCAACGGTTACTCCACCTATTTCGGTTCGGGGAATTTCAAGGGAACCTTCAAAGGAATCACCGAGAACGTCGCGCCCGCGAATTTTTCCGCGGCGGCATCGGTCATCCGGTCGGACCTATACGAGGTCCGGCCCGGTAGCGGCGATTCCTTGTACTTGGGTTACTTCGAGCTCAGCTCGGCGGGGGCGTTGAGTTTCACGGCGGCGCCGGAGGCGCAGGCGATCTCCTTTCCATCGGTCGCCGACATCCCTTACTCGACCGGCGCAACCGCGACCCTCGGGGCCACCGCCTCCAGCGGACTGCCCGTCTCGTACGTCGTCCTGGAGGGTCCCGGGACGGTATTGGGCGACGTCCTGACCGTCACCGACGTCGGGGCGATCACCGTCGAGGCGACGCAGGCGGGCGACGCGACCCACCAAGCCGCACCGCCCGTGGATCGGGTGGTCAACGTGGTCGCGGGTCCCCAAAGCATCGGGTTCGCGGTCTTGCCGGACATCGCGTTCCAGCCGGGTGCGACCGTGACGTTGACCGCGTCGTCATCGAGCGGGTTGACGGTTTCGTTTTCGTTGTCCGGCGGTCCCGCGACGCTGGCGGGCAACACTCTCACGATCACCGGTGTCGGTTCGGTGACGGTGGACGCCGACCAGACCGGAGACGCCCGCTTCCTTGCGGCTCCAAGGATTTCCCGGACGTTCGCGGTGAACCCCGCGTCGCAGACGATCACTTTCGCGGCGCTGCCCGACACGACGTTCGCGCCGGGCGCGACGATCCCGTTGGGTGCGACGGCATCGAGTGGTTTGGCCGTGACTTATAGTGTGACGAGCGGTCCGGCGACGGTGCTGGGCAACGTGCTGACGTTGACCGGAGCCGGGACGGTGACGGTGGCCGCGGACCAAGCGGGCAACGCGAACTACAACGCGGCGCCTACGGTCCCGAGGTCGTTCAAGGTGAACCCCGCGTCCCAGACGATCACGTTTGCGGCGATCCCCGACACGACGTTCGCGCCGGGCGCGACGATCCCGCTGGGCGCGACGGCATCGAGTGGTTTGGCCGTGACTTATAGTGTAACGAGCGGTCCGGCGACGGTGCTGGGCAACGTGCTCACGCTGACGGGCGCCGGCACGGTGACGGTGGCGGCGGACCAAGCGGGCAACGCGAACTACAACGCGGCGCCTACGGTCCCGCGGTCGTTCACGGTGAACCCCGCGTCGCAGGCAATCACTTTCGCGGCGTTGCCTGACACGACGTTCGCCCCGGGCGCGACGATCCCTCTCGGTGCGACGGCATCGAGCGGGTTGGCGGTGACTTATAGCGTGACGAGTGGTCCGGCGACGGTGCTGGGCAACGTGCTCACGTTGACCGGCGCCGGCACGGTGACGGTGGCCGCGGACCAAACGGGCAATGCGAATTACAATGCGGCACCGACCGTCCCGCGAACCTTCAAGGTGAACCCCGCGACGCAGACGATCACGTTCGAGGCGTTGCCCGACACGACGTTCGCCCCGGGCGCGACGATCCCTCTCGGTGCGACGGCGTCGAGCGGGTTGGTGGTGACTTATAGCGTGACGAGTGGTCCGGCGACGGTGCTGGGCAACGTGCTCACGCTGATCGGCGCCGGCACGGTGACGGTGGCCGCGGACCAAGCGGGCAACGCGAACTACAACGCGGCACCGACCGTCCCGCGAACCTTCAAGGTGAACCCCGCGACGCAGACGATCACGTTTGCGGCGATCCCCGACACGACGTTCGCGCCGGGTGCGACAATCCCGTTGGGTGCAACGGCATCGAGCGGGTTGGCGGTGACTTATACTGTGCAAAGCGGACCGGCGACGGTGCTGGGCAATGTACTGACGCTGATCGGCGCCGGCACGGTGACGGTGGCCGCGGACCAGGCGGGCAATGCGAACTACAACGCGGCACCAACGGTCCCGCGGTCGTTCAAGGTGAAC
>JANYDN010000197.1 GCA_025363585.1 Verrucomicrobiota bacterium
TTTTCGACCGGACCACTTCCCCTGACCATCCATGACGGCCCGATGGGCTTTACTCTGGAATCGCTCCGGGTGTCTTGGGATGCGTGGGCGGGACATCCGCATCGCTGGGTCGCACATGCGGCGTTCAAGACGACCCAGAGCGGACGAACGACCGACACTTGGCGTCCGATCCTCATTGGTCCCATCACGGACGCCACGGGAAACCAAATCGCCGGGCCTTTGGACGGCGGCAATGATCAATATGGGTTTCCCAAATCCCCGTCGTCCTTCGATGCGTTGCCCACGGAGGAACCCTGGCGGTTCCGCGTTTGTTTTTTTCACGAAGCGGGATTCGCGCCGGATGAATTCGCGACCAATGAAGTGTGGCACCTGCGGGCCCTCCCCATAGCGTCCAGCAAGACCAATTATCCGGCGACACAGACCCTTCTCCACGGAAAACGATTGAGGATCGAGCACCTCGCCGCGGACCGCCGCCACGTCGCGCCGCCGAAAAGCGAAGCCACCGACGAAGTGCACGCGGTGCTCCGGTTCTACGGTCGTCCGGAGCGTACATACGTCGCCATCCTCCTGGCCGTGGACGACCGAGGCCGCGACGTGACGCCCCACGGATGCTTCGATCTCGATGCGGACATCCATTTCGATCTGTCGCCCGGCGCGAAGACCATGGACATCGACATCGCCTTCGCGCCGGTGCGTTCGGTGTGGTTCACCGCGCGGCCGACGTTCGAACCAAAGCCGAGGCTGGGACCAAGGGAAGGCGACGGGCAAAACTCCCAATGAGTCCGAACGCCAAGCCCGAGCCGAAGGGAGGCTCCGCAGGAATCGAAGTCCTACCGACGAGTCGTTCCCCGAAGCGGAGGCGAGTCAGAGCACTGGTAGTGATTGCTCTGGTTGCGATCGCCGGGCTCGCCTGGTGGGTCCGTCACGACCGGTTCCAGCCACAGTCGGTTCCGTTGGCGACCGGCGGCAGGCTGACGCTCGTCGCCGTCGACGGCGATCGCGTGCACTACAGTCCGTTCGATCCGTTCTGGAGGCGATGCGTCGACGTGCTTCCGGCCTCGTGGCGGACGCGTTGGAGTTTCCAGGGAACCGATTCCTTCCCGCGGGATTTCCCTCCTGGCTTCCAGCAGCAAGCCAAAGAACTCGCAATGTGGTTCGCGTTTTCGACCAATGGTTCCAATGGCGATCTTGTCGCGCGCATCGAGGACGACGCGGGCCGGACATTCGGCAACACGCACCAGGTAGACGTTCGTTCGACGCGGGACGGGAGACTTTATACGGCGTTGACGACCCGCATCCTGCCACGGCGGAGCGAATGGCTGCGCATCGTCGTCGGCGATCGCGCCGATAGGATCGGCAACCTCGGGACATTCCGTGTTCGCAACCCGCTCTATGCACCGAAGGCGTCCGCGTTTCTGGCGGACGCCGTTCCACAGACGGCGCGCGACGGCGACCTCGCGGTAACCCTCGAGAGTCTGGTCGTCACCACCAACAACCCCGGGCTCGTCGATGCCGAAGGGCCCATCGCGCGGGCGACCTTCTCCGTGACGCATGGCGGAAGGATCAATGCGGACTGGCGTCCGACGTTCATGGCCATCATCACCGATGCGACCGGCAACCGGTTGCCCGGGGGAACACGTTCCGGGCCACGAGACCCACTGCCTGCCAGGACGCTCGATTTCCGAGCGATTCCTGGAAACGAGGCGTGGTGGATGGAAGTGGAATTCCTCCAGTTCGACGGACTCGCGACCAACGAAGTCTGGAGATTGCGGGCGCTGCCCATCGCCCTAGGCGAAGGCCAACCTTCGGCCGGCCATTCCGGGATCACGACCCGGCTGCGCGGCAAGGAACTGAAAGTCGCATTCCTTGGGATCGATGGTCGCCGGGAATGGTCCGCGAACGACGTGCCGGGAGAAGTGCATGCGATCCTCAGGCTCTTTTCCCCCTTGGACAACGATCCCATGCCCGCCCACATCGTCGTCCTGCGCGCCGTTGACGACCGCGGTCGAGAAGTGACCCCGCGCCACCCGATCGGACAGTACGGTGATTTCCGTTTTGATCTTTCCCCCGGCGCAACGGCGATGGACCTCGACATCGCGTTCACCGAGCGGCGAACGGTTTGGTTCGCGGCGCGCGCGACGCCAGTGGCCGAACTGCCGAAGGTGCCCGAATCCCGGTGAGGACGTAGCGCGGGCGTCCCCGCCTGCGGTAGTCGCGGGCGTCTCGCCTGCGCGGGACGAATCGGCGGAGCAAGCCCGCCTGCGTTTGGCGTGGAGCGGGCGTCCTCGCCTGCGCAAATCTCGGGCGTCCCCGCCCGTGCCTCGCAAGTTCCAGCAAGACGGACGCACCGCGGACGGTGCTTCCTGCGCAGCCGGGGCCCGCTCCGCCGAAGCCAGGCGGAAGCGAGACGGCCGCTCCGAAGCATCCGTGGCCGACGTCGTGAGACCGTGGAAAGCAGCCACCCCCACAAACTCCGCGGTCTCACGACCACGGCCACGCCGCCTCTTCAAACTTGAATCTTGAAACTTGAAACTCCGCCGCCGTGCCACGGCCCCGCGACCTAGACCGTTCGCGTCGCCCAGTCATCCTCACCGTGTTCGGGGAGCCCTTGGAGAAGGGCTGAGAGTCCCGCCGTGAGCGGGAGACCCGCCGAACCTGATCCGGGTCATGCCGGCGAAGGGAAATGCGAATCATCCCGCCATATCGCGCCAGTTCCGAAGCCCGCACGCCGCGGCCGGTTTTTCCCTGCCAAGATCCCGCCGCCTTTCCCGTCGGCCGTTAGTGCCCTCTCGTCCCCAACCTTTCCCCTTTCCATACCATGATCGCCAAACCCGAGTTCATCGAGCCCCACAGCAGCAACCCGCTGCCGAATTCGACGCGTGTCTATCTTCCGGGCCAACTTCATCCCGACGTCCGCGTTCCGCTCCGCGAGATCGCGCTGAGCCCGACCAACGCCGTCAATGGCCGCGTCGAGCCCAACGCCCCCGTCCGCGTCTACGATTGCTCGGGACCCTGGGGCGATCCCGCGTTCAAGGGCGACGTCACGCAGGGCCTTCCCGCGCTGCGACGCGACTGGATCCTGCGTCGCGGCGACGTCTCCGAGTACGACGGCCGCGCGGTGCACCCGATGGACAACGGCTATCTCTCCGCGAAGCACGCCGAGTACGCGAGCCAGGCCGAGCGCAATCGCCTCGTGGAATTCCCCGGCCTCAAGCGACGCCCGCTCCGCGCCTCCGCCGGCCATCCGGTCACCCAGCTCTGGTACGCGCGCCAAGGCATCGTCACGCCGGAGATGGAGTTCATCGCGATCCGCGAGAACCAGGGACTCGACGCGTTGAAGGACCAGTTCGGCGAGAAGGCCGTCCGCAGTCTTCTTACCCAGCAGCACACGGGTTCGCAGGAACGCAAGGATGGCTTCCAACCGCAGATCTTCGGACGCTTCCCGCAACGCATTCCCAAGACGATCACCGCGGAGTTCGTCCGCGCCGAGGTCGCCGCCGGACGCGCGATCATCCCGGTGAACGTCAACCATCCCGAGGCCGAGCCGATGATCATCGGCCGCAACTTCCTCGTGAAGATCAACGCCAACATCGGCAACTCCGCCGTGGCGTCGTCGATCGAGGAGGAAGTCGAGAAGATGCGTTGGGCGACCAAGTGGGGCGCCGACACCGTGATGGATCTCTCGACGGGCAAGAACATCCACGCCACGCGCGAATGGATCCTGCGCAATTCTCCCGTGCCCATCGGCACCGTGCCCATCTACCAGGCGCTCGAGAAAGTCGGCGGCAAGGCCGAGGAACTCACCTGGGAATTGTTCCGCGACACGCTCGTCGAACAGGCCGAACAGGGCGTCGATTACTTCACGATCCACGCCGGCGTGTTGCTCCGGTTCATCCCGATGACGGCGCGGCGCATGACCGGCATCGTGTCGCGCGGCGGGTCGATCATGGCCAAGTGGTGCCTCTCGCATCACAAGG
Organism: Verrucomicrobiota bacterium; assembly: GCA_025363585.1. Classification (GTDB taxonomy): domain Bacteria; phylum Verrucomicrobiota; class Verrucomicrobiia; order Limisphaerales; family UBA9464; genus UBA6176. The sequence continues at coordinate 3,978 of JANYDN010000197.1, forward strand.
AGAACTTCCTCTACACGCACTGGGACGAGATCTGCGAGATCATGGCGGCCTACGACGTGAGCTTCAGCATCGGCGACGGGTTGCGGCCGGGATCGGTGGCGGATGCGAACGACGAGGCGCAGTTCGGGGAATTGGAAGTGCAGGGGGAATTGACGACGCGCGCGTGGGACCGCGGCGTGCAGGTGATGAACGAGGGCCCGGGCCACGTGCCGATGCACATGATCGAGGAGAACATGCAGAAGCAACTCGAGTGGTGCCACGAGGCGCCGTTCTACACGCTCGGGCCGCTGACGACGGACATCGCGCCGGGCTACGACCACATCACGAGCGGCATCGGCGCGGCGATGATCGGTTGGTACGGCTGCGCGATGCTGTGCTACGTGACGCCGAAGGAACATCTCGGGCTCCCGAACAAGAAGGACGTGAAGGACGGCGTGATCACCTACAAGATCGCGGCGCACGCGGCGGATCTGGCGAAGGGACATCCCGGCGCGCAACATCGCGACAACGCGCTGAGCAAGGCGCGCTTCGAAGTCCGGTGGGAAGACCAGTTCAACCTCGGTCTTGATCCCGAGACGGCGCGAGAATTCCACGACGAGACGCTGCCGCAGGACGGCGCGAAGACCGCGCACTTCTGCTCGATGTGCGGGCCGCATTTCTGCTCGATGAAGATCACCGAGGACGTACGGCGGTACGCCGCGGAACAAGGCCTCGCCGAAGAGGAGGCGCTGAGCAAGGGCATGGAGGAGAAGTCGCGCGAGTTCGTGGAGAAGGGCGCGGAGGTTTACTCGAAGGCTTGAGGGCGGGAAAGAGTTTCAAGTTTGAAGCGCGTCGTGGCGGCGGTCGTGAGACCGCGGACCTCGGCAGGTTCGCCTTCGTGGTGCAGCGGGGTTCCAAGTTTGAGGCCACTCGAAAGGTTGACGATTCGGGCTCCAGTTTGAAGCCAGCCCCGCCTCGTGGCCGCGGTCGTGAGACCGTGGAGCCTACCCACTTGAGACCCAAAACTCCCGCATCCCTTCGAACGCACACTGCCGAGGTCCGCGGTCTCACGACCGCCGCCACGACGCGTTCCCGTCTCAAACCTGAGCCCTGAAACTTCAAACTGCCCTTCCGCTCCCCGTTGTGCTTCGATGATCCCGTGAAGAAAGGCCGCATCTTGGTTCTCGCCGCGCTTGCCGCCGCTTCCCTCGCCACGGCACCGTTCCTTCGCGCCGATCCGAACCTTCCCGATTCCAATCCGCCCGGTTGGACCTATTCGGTTCTGCCCGACGCGACGTTCCTCGACGACTGCCCGATCTGCGGACGTCCTTCCATCCTCGAACCCGTCTCCGGCACGTTCCGCGTCCGGCTTCTCGGGACCGACCCGTTGTTCGTTACCCTCGCCCTCGAGGACATCGATTTGGTTGCCTCGCGTCCGGGCGGAGAGGACCGACACATCCACGGGTCGGGAACCCTGCGTTTCGGCGGCGAGGTCGTCGTCCGCCAGGACTGGCTGCTACAACTCGACGTGGACGACGGCGCGACGAAGACCCATGCGCTTTTCACCAACAACGTGCCGGTCCCGGAGCGGGCCTTCCCGATGATGGCCGTGGCGTTGACGCAGACCAACGGGACCTTCACGAAGCTCTTCCATCTCGAACTGCCCGCGGCGCCGTTCGCCGACCTTTGGTTCTCGACCCGCCTCGGCTTCACGCCCGCGACCTTGCCCAAAGGCACGGAACCCTTCGCGGACGGCGATGTGCTCTCGATCGACGGACACGCGGTGCGCCGATACCCGGAGATGCTCCAGGAGTTTGGATTCATGCCGCTGGTCGCCGACCATGGTTTGGACGCGCTCGATCTCTTGCCCGCCGGCGAACTGGCGTTCTCGGTCAGGACCGATGGCTTCGGCGAGCAGTCGGGCCCCGTGCTCAATGGCGATTTGCTCTCCGACCACGGCAGCGTGCTGCGATCCGGCGCCGACCTTCTCGCGGGATTCGGAGTCAAGGCGGATGGGCCCGACGTCGGTCTGGACGGCGCGCAGACACTATCAGGAGGCGAGATCCTGTTCTCGACCCAATCGCCCTTCGTCTCGCCCTCTTTGAACGAGATGCTGGGAGACGGCGATTTGCTCTCGAACCACGGGCGCGTCGTCTCCGCCAACGCCGATCTCCTCGCGCTTTTCCCGCGCAAGGATCCCACGGTCGACCAAGGTCTGGGCGCGTTCCATGTCTGGCCTTCGGGCGAGGTTTGGTTCGCGGTGGAACGCGGTTTCCAAACCACCGGCGGCGTGGTCGTCGCGGCGGGCGACGTGCTCAGCGACGCGGGCTACGTGGTGGTTCGCAACCACGATTTGCTCCGAAGGTTTTCGCCGCTGGAGGACGTCGCGGACTTTGGTATCGACGCATTGGCGCCGATCTCGGATTGGGAAGCGATCCAAGGACCGTTGCAATTCACCGGGGTGACGGCCAGGTCGGCCGGGCTCCATCTCGAATGGAAAGGCCCCGGCCGCGTGTTCCAACTACTCGGCGCCGACGACCCCGCGGGACCGTGGACGCCGGTCGCCCCGATCGTTCCGGATCTCGCGGCGACCCTGCCGTGGACCGATTCCCCGCCCCGGTTTTTGCGCCTGCGGCAGTGGTAAGACACGCTTCCGTCGGAATCCCAACCCACATCTTCCATGTGACGTCGCCGCGGGTTAATATACCTCTGCTCGTATGAAAAAAGTCCTTCTGCTGGTGTTCGGCGTTTTGGTCGTCGGCGTCCTCGCCGTGGGTTTGGGCGGATGCAGTAGCTACAATGGATTCGTGGGAAAGAAACAGGCCGTGGACGCCGCATGGGCCGCGGTCGACGCGCAATACCAACGCCGCTTCGACCTCGTTCCCAACCTCGTGAAGACCGTCGAGGGCTCCGCGAACTTCGAGCGCTCGGTTCTCAAGGAAGTCACGGAAGCCCGCGCGTCGGTCGGCCAACTCAAGATGACCCCGGGCCAAGCCCCGGCCACGGCCGCCGAGTTCGCGAAGTACCAGGAAGCCCAGGGCCAACTCGCGGGCGCCCTCTCCCGCCTGCTCGTGGTTTCCGAAAGGTATCCCGACCTGAAGTCGACCGGGGCGTTCCGAGATCTTCAGGTGCAGCTCGAGGGAACCGAGAACCGCATCGCCGTCGCCCGGAATGATTTCAACGGCACGGTCCAGCGCTACAACACCGCGGTGCAGCAGTTTCCCGGCGTGATTGTCGCGCGTCTCGGCGGGTTCACCGAGCGACCGTACTTCCAGTCCGATGCCGGCGCCGCGAAGGCCCCAAAGGTCGACTTCAATTTCGGCACGCCCGCCAAGTGATCCGTCCGCCCGCGATGCGTTCGCTCTGGCTGGCCCTGCTGGTTGGTTTGCACGTCGGGCTGGGTCTCCGCGCGGCCCCGCCCATTCCGCCGGCGCCGGACCGCCACGTCGCGGACCGCGCGGGCATCCTGTCCCCGGCCGCACGCGCCGAGATCGACGCCCGCCTCGTGGAGTTCGAACGGCAAACGTCGTCGCAAATCGTCGTCTGGACCGAACGCAAACTCCCGCAGGACGCGGCCCTCGAGGAATACGTCAACGCGGTGTTCCGCGCCTGGAAGATCGGCCTCGCACGCACGAACAACGGCGTGCTCCTCGCGGTGTTCGTCGATGACCACCGCATGCGCATCGAGGTGGGCCGGGGCCTCGAGGGTGCCTTGCCCGATGCCTTGGCCGGCCAAATCATCCGCAACGAAATCCAGCCCCGGTTCCGTGCCAACGATTTCGACGGCGGCACCCGCGCGGCGGTCGCGGGAATCATCGCGGCCACACGGGGCGAATACCGCGGCACGGGACGCACGGTTCGGGACGGGAACGGGGGAAGGCTGGTAACCTTCGGTCCGATCCTCGCCTTCATCATCGTCATCCTGCTGATCCGTGTTTTTGCATCGCGCTCCCGGGGACGCAGCAGGTCGTGGGGTGGATGGGGGTACTCGAGCGGCGGCTGGAGTTCCGGCGGTTGGGGAGGCGGCAGCGGTGGCGGTGGTGGCAGCTCCGGCGGATTTAGCGGTGGTGGCGGCGATTCCGGCGGCGGCGGTGCCTCCGGTTCCTGGTGATTTATGCTTCCCGACGAATTCAAAGAGCGAATCGAGGACGAGAAAATCGTGGCGGCGATAGCGGCTGCGGAAGCCGGTACCTCGGGCGAGATCCGCGTGTTCATCACGCGCCACGCGCCACAGGACCCATTGCCCGATGCCCGGCGCCAATTCGACGCGCTCGGCATGACCAAGACCCCGCTCCGCAACGCGGTGCTCCTCTACTTCGCGCCGCGCTCGCGTCGATTCGCCATCGTGGGGGACGAAGGAATCCATCTGCGGTGCGGACAGGCGTTTTGGGACCGCGTCGCCGAAGCCATGTCGGTCCTGTTGAAAGCCGGCGATCCGGGTGCCGCGATCATCGCCGGCATCCGCGAGGCGGGCGCCGAGTTGACCCGCCATTTCCCGAAGAATCCCGTCGATCGAAACGACCTGCCCGACTCCGTGGTGCGGGATTGAGACGGGATTCAGGCTACGGGTGGTTTTTTGACAGGATTAACAGGATTTACGGGATTGAGTCGGTAC
>JANYDN010000209.1 GCA_025363585.1 Verrucomicrobiota bacterium
TTTCACCGAACGGTGGGATCCAATCTCTGGTTCCCGATACACTCCCTGGTCGGCTTCGTGAGCGGCGAACACCCAAGGGACACGCGGAGCGTGAGGCTCGACCTCATGTCCGGCGATCTGGGAATCGGCTCGCTGCTGTCATGGATCCGCCCGGGGCCGGCCCGGGACGGTCGGGACGGCGCTCGTCGGTGCCGCGATGGTGGCCGTGCACTTGAAGTTTCATTGGTAGCGAACCTCACGATTGGCTTGGTGAACCCGCCCCGGTTCCCGCCGTCTCGCGCGGCCAGATCGCCGGGGCTCATTCGGGCCTGCCCACCCAAGCTTGATGGCGCTCGCCGTGCTTGGTCATTGAACGACGATGAAGGCATTCACCTGCTCCGTGCTCGTCGTTCTGGTTGCCCACTCTTGCCTAGGACAGACGAGCGTGCAGTCCCGGACAAATGCGGTTCATCCGGCGGCGAATCTCGCGGCAACGGCGTGGACCGTGATCGCCCCGGCACGCGCCGAACCTCTCGTCCGGTTGACGCTTGCCAATGACGTCTCGCAGAATTCCGTCCTGGAGGTGATCGATCGGGTCAATGCGGATCATGGCATCGATGGATATGTTGTTCGGCGACATGCCGCTCGACGCCTGGCCCAGCGCCGGCGCGGGAGCCGAAGCGATGCCTTGGAGCAACTTTGTTTCCGCGCGAACTCATCTGAAGTCCGGCAGTCCGTCGGACGCCATCGCCGAGTGGCGGCACATCTTGGATCAACCCGGACTCGAGCCTCGGCCCCTGTCCCGTTGATGCGGATGGAAAAGCACTCGGGTCAGTCCCGCGGTTTCGACAATACATCCCGGAGGCGGGCCGCAAAGTCCGCAGCTTCCGGTCGGTTGGGCTCGAGACGACGGAATCGTCGCACGCCCTGCGCCAGCGTCGCGTAGGACATGGCCGGGACTTCTTTCGAGACTTTGATCAGTTTCCAGCCAAGTTGGCGCGTCGCGACCGTCACCACCCCGTCCCGTCCCCAATCCCCGTAGCGTTCCGACATCTCCCGCCAACCCCGCCCGAGGATTTTTTCGGCCGCCTCCACGATTTCCCGCCATGCCGGCCGCTGTTTCCGCGCCGCCCGCTGGATCTCGGCTTGCGCCGAACCGGGACGTCGGCTCGCGCGCCGGATGAGCGCCACCGCATCGTCGACCGGTCCCAACACCACCCCGCCCACCACGCCCGCCCACGGGTCGTCGAGTCGTCCGTGCCGGATCTGTTCCTCGGTGAATCCCACCAATGCCGTCCGTTGCTCGGCCGGACGCCGCCCACCGCACCCACCCCGCAATCGATCCGTGGTCAGCCAATCCGGCGCGGATTCCAATCCGGCATAGGCCGGCCAAGAACTCCACCGATGTCCCCGCAGCACGGCGATCCGCCGCGACACCAGTTCTTTTGCCGGATCCGGGCGTCCGGTGACCTTGGCCCGCCGTTGGTCTTCCTTCGCCAAGCCCAGACCGCCGATCCTTGCCGGGTTCAGGTGAAGGTGGCGCGCGACGCCGTCCAAGGCCGACTCGTCGCGGATCAGGATCGCCTTGAACCGCCCATGGAACACGGCCCCCCGCCGCCGATGCGACCCGTTGAAGCGGACCGAATAGGTCGTCTGGAGCCATCGCAGGGTTTCGCTGAGGTCGGCACGCCGGCACCGCACCAACAGGTGGTAATGGCCGTCCATGAGCACGAACGCATGGATCTCGGCGTCGAAGCGCTCCGGAAGCTCCGAGACCAATCCGAGAAACAAGCGGCGGTCGTCGTCGTCGCGAAAGATCGCCGCCCCGCCGTTGCCACGGCTCGTCACGTGGTACCAACCGTCGGGCACATGGATTCTCAAGGATCTGGCCATGCGCCGAGCATCCCCGCGAGCCGTCGTTGCATCAAGCCTACGGGACTGACCCCATCGGCCCCCGGCCCGGGAGCGACGGCACGGCCGCCGCCACCCACGCACGCACGCCGAACCATCTGCCGCGTGGGGGCACGCGGCCCGCACGGTCCCGCGGCAATGCTAATTCCCCCGCGACAAAACCTCCGCGAGCAACCGGGCCATCGCGTCCGCCGTCGCGGCATCGGCATGGCGCGCGTCGGTGTACCGCGGTTCCCACCCGCGGGCGAACCACTCGCGGCGGAGGTCGACGCGGCGCAACCCGAATTCGTTCGCCAGGATTTCCGCCGTGTCGGGGCCGGTCCTTCCTCCCGGCATTTGCCGTTCGCCCGCCAACACGTCGACCAACACCACCTCGACGCCGCGCGCCCGCAACGCCTCGATCCCCGCGCGCAACCGCGCGAGTTCCGCGACGCCCGGCGTTCCCGGAATTTCCCTGGATCCCGGCACGCGCACCGCGTCGTTGGTCCGCGGAACCGCGCCCGTGCCCGGAGGATCGCGGCGCGTCTTGAACCACGAGTACAGCAGGCTCGAGGGACGCCGGTCGGCGGCGAACAAACGGTCGGACCGCGCGAGGCGCATGCCCGGACCGCGCAATCCGTCGAGCAGCAATTGGTCGTTGGTCTTCCAACCGCGGTCGAAGGTGAAGGTCTCGACCAACACCAACTTGGGAAGGTCCGCGCGGTTCGTCAGCGTCGCCATTCCCAGCAACGGCGTCGATCCGTCGAGTCCCAGCACCGCGATGTCCCCGAGGGCCGTTCCCGCGAACGCGGCCGGCCGGAGGCGACCCGAAAGCGACGATCCGACCAACACGTTGGCCGGGGCCGTGGGCCGGGCGAGGTAACGCTCGATGCGGATCCGGTTTGCCTGGTAGTTCGACTCGCCGAAATCCGCGCCGCGACCGAGCCATCCCGACGCCACGCGCCACGCCGCGAGCAGCGCGACGGCGACGGCGAGGATGGCGAGGGCTTGGCGATGTCGCATGGCGGGCGGCATTTCAGAACTGGAAGTAGATGAAATCGCCCGGCGTGCCGGCGTTCACGACGATCGCGGCGAGCATCGCGCCGTGCGCCAGCGTGGACGCGCGGCGGCGGGTGGGTTCCTGCAGCGTCGGGGACAGCAAACCCCACGCGTGGTGCAGCACGACGGGCGTGCCGAACAACGCGGTCACGAAGACATATTGCGGGAGGATCCCGCCGGGATTGGTGGCGAGGCTCCGGAGATAGGCCGCGGCATGGCCGATTTCCGGAAGCTTGAACAGGAGCCAGAGCAACGAGACGACGTTGAAGGTCACGACGATCCCGAGGGCGCGTCGCCAGCGCGGCCACGTTTCCGGACGCCCGCGTCCGATCCCGGTGAGTCGTTCGAACGCGAGCAGGAGCCCGTGGGCCGTGCCCCAGACCGCATAGCTCCACGCCGCGCCGTGCCAGAGGCCACCCAGGAACATCACGAGGAAAAGGTTCAGGTAGGTGCGCGGCTCGCCGTGGCGATTCCCGCCGAGCGGGATGTACAGGTATTCGCGGAGCCAACTGCTGAGCGAGAGATGCCAGCGCCGCCAAAACTCGGTGATGCTGGCGGCGAGGTAGGGGTAATCGAAGTTCAACGGCAATTCGTACCCGAACAATTTCGCGAGTCCCTGCGCGATCAGCGAATACCCGCCGAAGTCCGCGAGGATCTGGAGCGAGAATCCGTAGAGCAACACCAGCAGGTTCAAGCGCGGCAATTCGAGGAACTCCGGGAAGTGCAGCATCACGGTCGCTTCCTTGAGGTTGTCCGCGACCACCATCTTCATGAAAAACCCGAGCACCAACTTGCGCGCCGCGCCGTCCCAATCGATGTCCGCCCATCGTTTGGCGCCGATCTGGTGGAAGAATTCGCCCGCCTTGACGATCGGTCCGGCGATCAGTTGCGGGAAGAACGCCTTGAAGAACCAGACCCGCGCGTGGAACCAAACGGTCCCGCGCGCCCCCCGCGGCGCGGAGAGTCCGGGGAAGCCGGCGGGCCCTGCGCGCCACGATTCGATGACGAGGCTGATGCCTTGGAACGTGTAGAACGAGATGCCGACCGGCAGCGGGATGGAGGCGAGCCACGGCATCGCCGCGGTCCACGCCGCGGGCAAAAACGTGCGCGCGAGAAGCCCGCCGTACTTGAAGAAACCGAGCACGCCGAGGTTGAAGGCGAGCGCGCCGACCAACACCGCGCGGCGTCGACCGGGCGGCGTCGCGGACGAGAGCAACGCCTGCGCCGCGCAGGAATTCACGGCGGTGGAGATGACGAGCAGGACCAGCAACGACGGGCGTTCCCATCCGTAGAACGCGAAACTGGCGGCGGTGAGCACACCGACCTGCCACGCCGCGCGGCGTCCCGCGTGGTGCAACAGGAACACCAGTGGAAGGAAGACGGCGAAGGTCCAGCTATTGAACAGCATTCCGGGGCCGGGCGGCGGCCCCCGTTGCTAGCGAACGCGCCCACCCCGCGGCAAGACGCATCGTGGAACGCGACGGAGTTTCAAGTTTCAAGATTCAAGTTTGAAGCGGCAGCGACGTAGCGCGGGCGTTCCCGCCTGCGGTATCCGCGGGCGTCCCGCCCGCGCAATGCCCGGCGTCTTGCCCAGTCCCAGTATCGCCGCAACTGACCGGGTCGCCGGATCCACACCGAGCGGACGGCTCGGCTCGGACTGTGCAGCCGGGGCGGCCGCTTCACATGCGCGCGGACCATGCCCCTCCAAGAAACAAAACCGCGCCGGGGTTACCGGCGCGGAAAAAAGGGGAAGGTGGGGTGACCGACGGGACTCGAACCCGCAACAACCAGAACCACAATCTGGGGATCTACCATTGATCTACGGCCACCAACCGGACGGGGACGCTAGAAGTACCTCACAAGGGCGTCAAGGGAACGAAGTTTCAAGTTTCAAGGGTCAAGTTTGAAGCCGCCCCAAACCCTCGCCCGGGCGTAGGGCGGCCGTCCCCGGCTGCACAAGACGAGCCGTCCCGGCTCGGTGAGAGGATGGGAAACTTATATCGGAAGCGAGGCCGGGGCCGGGCGGGACGCCCGGTTTTGCGCAGGCGAGACGCCCGCGGCTACGGCAGCCGAGACCTCCGCGCCATGGCTCGGCGCTTCAAACTTGAACCTTGAAACTTAAAACTCCTTTGCCAAATACCCCCGCATCGACTCGAGATCCGGGTCCTCGAGACCCATCGCGCGCACCTCGGCTTTCCCGCGTTGCGCCGCGGCCGCGACCAACCATCGCTTGGCCCCGTCCGTGTCGCCCATCCTCGCCGCGTAGCACGCCAGATTGTACGGGATCGTCGAGTCCTCCGGAAACCGCTCGGCGGCCGGCAACAACAAGCGCATTGCCTCCGCCGTTCGCTTCAGTTCGTGCAACGAGTAACTCCGGTGAAGCCATCCCGTGGCGCGGTCCGGACACTCGCGCGCCAGCGAGCGGGCGACCGCGAGGGCGGAGGCCCAGCGACCGCGCGACGCGAACAGGCGCCAACTGATCTCGAGCACGTCCGGATGCCGGCGCGCCGCCACGGACAACCGGCGCAAATCGCGGGCGGCGTCCCTGGGACTTCCAAGATCGAGCCACCCTTCCGCGGCCCGCGCATGGTGGAAATCCGGATACCCGAGTTCGTCCACACGCGATTCCTACCGTCCCGCCGCGCCGCCCGCAATCGTCCCGACGCGCCAAAACCCACGTCCTCCCTTGCCTCTCTTCCCTCCTGTAAAGTCCACGGCTTCCTGCGCGACCACCTCTTCGCTTCCTTCGTTCCCTTTTGTAAAAGTTTTTGCCCCCGCCCCTCCAAAAAGCCCGGATCGTTCGCTACGGTCCCGCGCATGCGGGCGCCGTCCCACCTGATCTGCCTTCTCCTCGTCGCCCTCGCGTTGCCGCGCGCGGCCGCCAAACCCGCCCAGCCCGCCGTGGGCGAATTGGCCGCGACCCTCCGCCGTGATCTCGCCCTGACCCGCGCTCCGGGCGCCACGTGGGGCGTGTTCGTCGTCCACGCGGATTCCGGCGCCGTTTGGTTCGCCACCAACCAATCGCGACTGCTCGTCCCCGCTTCCAACACCAAGCTCTTCACCGTCGCGCTGGCCCTCGACCGGTTCGGGACCGACTACCGGTTTCGGACCGACTTCGCCGTCGTCAAACCCGCGGGCTCGCCCGATGCCGATGTCGGCGCGCTCTGGATTCGCGGCGGGGGCGTTCCCTTTGTCGACGGGCCGAATTCAAAACAACCCTTCGCGCCCATCGTCGAGTTCTTCGAGAAACGACGGATCCAGAACATCGCCGCCGGACTCGTCCTGGATCCCTCCATGATCGAGGCATCGCCGTACGGATCGGGCTGGGAATGGGACGATCTCCAGGAACCGTTTGCCGCGCCCGTCGGACCGTTCATCTGGAACGCGAACACCGCCATCGTGACGTTGCGCGCGGGCCCGTCCGCGGGCCAACCCGCCGCCGTGGGCGTGTCGCCGTTTCCCGATCTCATCGCCGTCGACTCCCGCGTTCTAACCTCGCCGGCTGGCCGGCCCGCGCGGATTTCCTACCGACGATTGCCCGGCGACGCCCGCATCCGTTTCTCGGGGACCCTGCCCGCGGGCACCACCGCCATGGAACGCGTGGCGGTCCCCGACGCCGGACTCGCGTTCGGCATCGCCACCCGTGCCGCGCTCGCGGCGGCCCACGTCCGCGTCTCGGGTCCGATCCGCCTCGCCACTCCCGGCGAAGCCGTGCCCGGCGTTTGGGAATCGATTCCCGGCCAGACGCTCGCGACGCTTGCCGCGGATTGCATGAAACCGTCGGACAACGTCCTCGCGCAGACTCTCCTTCTGCAGGTCGGGGCCGATGTCCGCCGGAAGCCACGCCCGGGAGAGGCCGCGTTTGAGGGCGACGACGAGGCGCGCGGACTTGCGGCGATGACTGTGTTCCTTCGGAGGATCGGCATCGGCCGGGCGGAAGCCTATTTCCAGGAAGGATCGGGACTTTCGCGGATGAACGTGGTCGCGCCCGAGGCGACGGTGTGGCTGCTGCGACACGCGCGCCGGGCTCCGTGGGGCAAGGCCTACATCGACGCACTACCCGTCGGCGGAATCGACGGAACACTGTCCGGACGTTTCACGACCGGCCCCGCGCGCGGCAACGTCCGCGCCAAGACCGGCACGCATCGCCACGTGTCGGCACTCGCGGGCTACGTGAAGACCGCGGGGGGACAACCGCTGGTGTTCGCGATCGGGGTCAACGGATTCGAAGCGGACGATGCCTCGTCGGCCATCGCGCGGGTGGAGATCGACCGACTCATCGAGGCGTTGGCGGCGTTTTCGGGCCGCGGGCCGGAGTGAGCGTGGCGTGGGGTGGTGGCCCGTCCCGGCGTGTGGTTTCGCGGGCGAGCCGGCATGATTGCCGGGGAGAGGCGCGGGCGGGGACGCCCGCTGTTTGTGCAGCCGGGACGGCCGCCCTACTCCGCCCCACGCCGCACCGCGCCACGCCACGGCGCGCGCATCGCGGGGATTGGCGTCCGCCGTTCCGTCCGCTATTCCGTATCCACGCAATGGCCGCGAACCGCAAAGCCACGCCGCGCTCCAGCTTCCTCGACAAGGTGCTGGGCCGGCTCGACCGACTCGACTCGGAAGGACTCCAGTCGGTCGTCCAACGGCTTGCGCGCGAGCGTGGTTTTCTCGAGACGCTCTTCAACTCGATCGAGGACGGCGTGATCGTCGCCGACCAGGAAGGCCGCGTGGCCTACTTCAACGCGGCGGCCACCGCGCTCATCGGACTCCCTGCCAACGGCGCGGAAGGCGAACCCGTCCGGCGTTTCATTCCCGAGCTCGATTGGGACCACATCCTCGCGCAGGACAACGCGGGCGGCCCATCGATCCACCGCAGCGAGTTCGAGGTCCAGTATCCCCGCCCACGCTATCTCCGCGTGTACGCCGCGCCGCTCGATGGCGACGCGCCCGGCAGTTCGGGTGTCGCGCTCATCATCCACGACGCGACGGAGGCGCGGCAAAAGACGTCCGAAGCCATCGAGACGGAACGCATCCACGCGCTCACGTTGCTGTCGGCGAGCGTGGCCCACGAGATCGGGAATCCGCTCAACGCGCTGCACATCCACCTCCAATTGATCGAGCGCGACCTTCGGAAACTGCGCTTGCTGCACGGCATCGACGACCCCGGATTGCCGTCGCGCCGACGGCCGCCGCGCGCAGCGCCCGCGGCGGCGGACGTGGCGGAAATCCTCGCGCGGACCGGCGGTTATCTCGGCGTGTGCCAAGGCGAGATCGGGCGGCTGGATCTCATCGTGACCCAATTCCTGCAGGCGTTGCGGCCGACGCCGCCGCGATTGCAGACGGGGTGCCTGAACGATCCGGTGCGCGAGACGCTGGAGGTATTGGAACCCGAGTTGAACAACCGGCAATTCATCGTCGCGGACAACCTCGCGCGCGCCCTGCCGAACGCGCGGTTCGACCCGGCCCAGTTGAAGCAGGTTTTCGTGAACCTCGTGAAGAACGCCATGCAGGCCATGAGCAAGGGCGGGCGCCTGACGCTGGCCAGCGGCTCCACTCCGGACGGCGTGTGGGTTTCCGTCTCGGACACGGGAACGGGGATCGCGCCCGAACGGCTAACGCGGATTTTCGAGCCGTTCTACACGACCAAGCAGAAGGGATCCGGCCTGGGATTGATGATCGTGCAAAGGATCGTGCGCGATCACGGCGGACGCATCGAGTTGGACAGCCGCGAGGGAAAAGGCACCACGTTCCGCCTCTGGTTGCCGTTGGCGGAGCGAACGCCCCTGGCGTTGCCCGCGGCGCTTTCCGGCGAACCGGCATGAGGTCACAAGTCCTTTTGCCCGCGACGCCGACTCCGGTACCATCACCCGCGTGACGCCCACACTCCTCATCGTCGACGACGAGAAGCCGACCCGCGAGGGCCTGCGGGCCGCGTTGGAGGACAAATTCGACGTGTACACGGCCGAGGATGCGGAATCCGCCCTCAAGCTGCTGGAACGCGAGTCGTTCGACGTGATGCTGACGGATCTCAAGATGCCGGGCGACGACGGGCTCAAGCTCATCACGCGCGCGAAGTCCCTGGCGAAGCCGCCGGTGTGCATCCTGATGACCGCGTACGGGTCGGAAGACGTCGCCGTCGAGGCGATGAAACAGGGCGCCGACGACTACATCTCGAAGGGAAAACTGCAGATCGACGAACTGGAACTGCGGATCCAGCGCGCGCTGAAACGGCAGAAGCTCGAGGTGGAGAACGAGCAATTGCACCGGCGGCTCGACGACCGGTTTGGATCGGGCGGGATCACGGGCGATTCCCCGGCGATCCGCGAGATCCTCGACGTGGTCCGGCAGGTGGCGCCGTCGCGGACGACGGTTCTCATCACGGGCGAGAGCGGCACGGGCAAGGAAGTCGTGGCGAAGACCATCCACCAGTTGAGCCCGCGATCCCGTGGCCCGTGGATAGCGGTCCATTGCGCGGGATTGCCCGCGGCGTTGCTCGAGAGCGAATTGTTCGGGCACGAGAAAGGCGCCTTCACCGGGGCGCACGAACGCCGTCTCGGGCGCGTGGAAATGGCCCAGGGCGGCACGTTGTTCCTCGACGAGATCGGCGAGATCGACGCCACCACGCAGGTGAAACTGTTGCGCTTCCTCGGCGAACGGACCTTCGAGCGACTCGGCTCGAGCCGCACGCAGACGTCGGACGTCCGGCTGGTGGCCGCGACCAACAAGGATCTCCAGGCGCTCGTGAAGGCCGGGACCTTCCGCGAGGATCTCTACTTCCGGCTGGCGGTCGTCCCGATCCACCTGCCGCCGTTGCGCGAGCGCGTCGCGGACATCCCGGTGCTGGCCCACGCGTTTCTCCGCGAGTTCGCGAAGGAGAATTCGAAGCCGCTGAAGGCCTTCGAGACCGCGGCCCTCGACGCGATGCTGAAGTACCGCTGGCCGGGCAACGTCCGCGAATTGCGCACCGCGGTCGAACACGCGGTCGTGCTTTGCCGCGGCGAGGTGATCGGGCTGAAAGACCTGCCGGTGGCGGTGCGGACGCCCGCGGCCGAGGCGGTGGGCAAGGAGACGCGGGAACTGATCCAGACCGGACGGTTGACGATCAAGGAGGCCGAGCGGCAGTTGCTTCTGCACGCGCTCCAGGAGTGCGCGGGCAACCGCACCGAGGCGGCGCAAAAGCTCGGCATCAGCCGGCGCACGCTCCACCGCAAACTCCACGAGTTCCATCTGGAAGGATTTTGATGAACCAGCCCCCCCGCGGCCTACAGGACGTCCTCCATTCACTCGAATCCGGCGCCCTCGAACGTTGGCTCCGGTATTTCCTCGCCGGCCTGCTTGGCGTCGCCGTCCTCGTTCTCTACCTGACGACCGAGGCCAAAAACTTTTCGAACCCGGAGGCCATGGACATGGCGCAGGTCGGACGCAATCTCGCCGAGGGACGGGGCTTCACGACCCATTTCATCCGTCCCGTCGGCCTCCAGTATCTGCAAAAACGCGCGGTTGACCGCGGCCTCCCCCAATCCGGACTCCTCCAGCGCGCGCATCCGGACCTCCAGAATCCGCCGGGATACCCGGCCATGCTGGCGGTCCTGTTCAAGGCGATGCCGGCGAATTGGCGCAACGCCATTCCGCCCGACGCGAGCCGGAGCCGTCCCCGCGCGGAAACGGTGATCACCCTTTTCAACCTGTGCTGGTTTGGCCTCGGGGTGTTCCTGCTGTACCGACTTGGGGCGCGATTGTTCGATGATGGCGTCGGTGGCCTCGCGGCGGCGGCGTACGCGGGCACCGAGATGTTCTGGCGCTTCTCCAGCAACGGACTTCCTACGCCGATGTTGGTGGTGCTCGTCATCCTGTTGATCGAGTTGCTGACCCGGATGGACGACACCAGCGCGGAATCCGCACCGGGCGTGGTGCCGCCGAGGGCCAAGGCGTGGAAGTTTGCGGTCCTGATGGGACTCGTGCTC
>JANYDN010000254.1 GCA_025363585.1 Verrucomicrobiota bacterium
GCGGCAGACGCGCAGGATGTCGGACGCGGAGTTGTTCGCGGCGCGCCGGCAATACCCGCGGCTGGACACGCCCAACGTCGCGTTCCGCAACGACGGCCACGGGCGCTTCGAGGAGACGGGCCACGCGTGGGGCTTCGACACGCCCGGCGTGAAACACGGGATGTGCCTCGCGGATCTCGACGGCGACGGTGATGCCGACGTAATCGTGAACCAATTGAACGGCCCGGCGCTGTTGTACCGGAACGAGGCCACGGCGCCGCGGATCGCGGTGCGGTTGCGCGGCGAAGGCGGTGATCGCAACGGCGTCGGCGCTAGGATTCGCGTGACGCCCGCGGGCGGCTCGTTGCCGATCCAGACGCAGGAGATCACGGCGGGCGGGCGTTATTTGAGCGGCGACGATCCCGAGCGTTGGTTTGCCGCGCGGGGAACGGATTCATTCTCGATCCAGTTGCGTTGGCGCGACGGACGCGAATCAACGGTCACGAACGCGCGGCCGAACCGTCGTTACGAATTGGCGCCCGGCCCCGCGGGTCCGGTGGTCGCGCCATTGCCGGCGTCGGCCGCGTGGTTCGCCGACCAAAGCGCGCGGATCGGCCAGACGAACGCGGTGGAGAAGTACGACGAGTTCCTGCGCCAACCACTCGCGCAGCGCCGTTTGCTGAACGAGGGACCGGGCGTGAGCTGGGGCGACGTCGATGGCGACGGTCGCGAGGATCTCGTCGTCGGCGCGCCGTTCCACGGATCGCTCGCGGCGTTCGTGTCGGACGGCGCCGGCAATTTCCGGCGATGGACAAACCTGCCTTCGCGCGCGATGCACACGACGGCGTTGCCATTCGGTGGAAAGTGGGTCCTCGGCGAAAGCAGCCACGCGGACGGCACGCCGGTGGGCACGTCGATCTCGACGTGGCCCGGAGCGGGTCCATCGTGGCCGGCCGGAGCGGACGCGCTGGGCGCGCTGGCGGCGGCGGATGTGGATGGCGATGGGACGCTGGAACTCTTCGCGGGCGGCCGCGTGGTGTCGGGACATTGGCCCGAGGCGGCGACGTCGTGGTTGTTGAAGCCGGACGGCGCGGGGTTCCGGGCGTTCCAGACGTTCACGAATCTTGGATTGGTGCAGGGCGCCGCGTTCGTGGATTTCGAGGGCAATGGCAAGCCAGGTCTCGCGCTCGCCTGCGAATGGGGGCCTCCGCGGCTCTTCCGCAACCGCGAGGGTCGGCTCGCCGCGTGGGAACCCGAGGTCGCGATCGGCGCCACGCGGGTCGCGCTGGAAACGCTGTCGGGCCTGTGGACGTCGGTGCAGTCGGGTGATTTCGATGGCGACGGCCGCGCCGATCTGGTGCTGGGAAACTGGGGGGAGAATTCGTTCCTGGCGTTGTACGGCACGCCGTTGTCGGTGTTCCACGGCGATCTCGACCAGGACGGTTACGACGACGTGTTCCTCGCGTACTCGCGGCCGGGTTGGGTCGACGCCGGGATGCCGCCGGCGGCGGCGGACCTGTTGCCGGTGCTCGGTTTGTCGGTGTTGGCGCCGTCGGTGCCCGCGTTGCGCGAGCGATTCACGACCCACCGCGCGTTCGCGGAGGCCGATCTCGCGTCGGTGCTCGGCGACGGTTTGTCGCGGATGCACCGCGTCGACGCGCGTTGGACGGCGTCGGTGGTGTTGATGAACCGCGGCGATCATTTCGAACTGCGGCGCTTGCCGGACGCCGTGCAGCGCGCGCCGGCGTGGGGCATCGTGGTCGCGGATTTCGACGGCGACGGACGCGAGGACGTCTTCGTCGCGCAGAACTATTCGGGACACAACCACGGGTGGGCGCGCGACGACGCGGGTTTGGGTGTGGTGCTTCGCGGCACGGGCGACGGCGGATTCGTCGCGTTGGACCCGGTGGCAAGCGGCGTGCGGATCGACGGCGAGGGACGCGGCGCGGCCACGGCGGATTTCGATGGCGACGGCCGCGCGGATCTGGCGGTGGCGGAATCTGGCGGGCCGGTGCGGTTGTTCCGCAATCTATCCGGCAAGCCGGGAGTGCGCGTGCGTTTGCGCGGGCCCGCGGGAAATCCGACGGCGGCGGGCGCGACGGTCCGGTTGGTATCGGGCGGGCAGGTAGGCCCGTCGCGGGAGTCGCGACTCGGCGGCGGGCATTGGTCGTGCGACGCGCCGACGCTGGTGATGGCGCGGCCTTTGGAGGGCGCGGCGGAGTTGCGCGTGCGTTGGCCGGGCGGCGCGGAGACGACGACGCCGATCGAGCCGGCGACGCGCGAGGTCACGGTCGGAGCCGACGGGAAGGCGGAGCAACGGCGATGAACCCGATGAAGAAGAGTTTTGGGACGCGGTGGATCCCGCGCGGTTGGTGCATGGCGATGGGCGTGGCATGGATCCTCGCGACGGCGCGCGCGCAGGACTGGCACGCCGGGCAAGGCTTCCGGTGGGCGGCGCTGCCGGTGCCGGCCCCGCATGCGGCGGGATTCACGCGATTGCCGGCCATTTCGCTCGGCATCGGGTTCACGAATGTCCTGTCGGACGAGCGTTCCATCACCAACCGCAATTTCCTTTCGGGGTCGGGCGTTGCGTGCGGCGACGTCGACGGCGACGGGCGGCCCGACCTGTATTTTTGCGGGTTGGAGAGCGCCAACCGTTTGTACCGGAATCTCGGGAACTGGAAGTTCGAGGACATCACGGAGGCGTCGGGGGTCGCGTGCCCGGCGCAGGATTCTACGGGCGCGGCATTCGCGGACGTGGACGGCGACGGCGATCTCGACCTGCTGGTGAACTCGCTCGGCGGCGGGACGCGGCTGTTCCTTAACGACGGCCACGGGAAATTCACGGAGGCGACGGATGCGGCCGGACTGCGGACGAAATCGGGAGCGACGTCCCTGGCATTGGCGGACGTGGACGGCGACGGCGACCTCGACCTGTACGTCGCGAATTTCCGTCCCACGACGATCCTGGACCAACCGTCGGCTCGGTACTCGATGCGGCAGGAAAACGGGCGCGCGGTCGTGGCGGCATTGGACGGCCGGCCGGTGACCGATCCCGATTTGGCGGATCGCTTTTTGCTGGGGCCGAACGGCGACGTGATGGAGACGGGGCAGGTGGACGTGCTGTGGATCAACGACGGCCGCGGCCATTTCACGTCGTCGTCGTGGACCGACGGGACCTTCGTGGACGAGGGCGGCAAGGCGTTGGCGGAGCCGCCGCGCGACTGGGGATTGGCGGCGCGGTTCCACGACATCGACGGCGATCACCGGCCGGATCTGTACGTGTGCAACGACCTGTGGACTCCGGACCGCGTGTGGATGAACGAGAGCTCGGGAGGCAAGGTGAAGTTCCGCGCGCTGGGCACGCGCGCGATGCGGAACAACCCGACGTTCTCGATGGGCGTGGACTTCGGCGATCTTGACCGGGACGGCCGCGTCGATTTCTTCGCGGTGGACATGCTGGGCCGGTCGCACACGAACCGCATGACGCAGTTGGCGGCGTTGGCGCCGGAGCCGCGTCCGCCGGGCCTTTTCCTCGACCGCGTGCAGATGAAACGCAACGTCCTCCAGATGGGACGCGGCGACGGCACGTTCGCCGAGACCGCGCTCATGGCCGGCGTCGAGGCGAGCGAATGGTCGTGGGGCCCGGTGTTCCTCGACGTGGATCTCGACGGCTTCGAGGACATCCTCGTGAGCAACGGACAGCAACGCGATTTCCAGGACATGGACGGCTCGGAACGCGTGGCGGCGGCGTTGCGCGCGGGGCAGCGGCTCACCCGCGACAAGGTCAACGCGTTGGTGCGGGCATTGCCGCGGTTGAACACCGCCAAGGTCGCGTTCCACAACCGCGGCGACGCCACCTTCGAGGAGACGGGCGCGGCGTGGGGATTCGCGGACACCGCCATCTCGCAGGGCATGGCGCTCGCGGACCTCGACGGCGACGGCGACCTCGACGTGGTGATGAACGTGTTGTCCGACGCGCCCGGAATCTTCCGCAACGAGACGTCGGCGCCACGCCTCGCCGTCCGCGTGAAGGGCCCGAAGGGAAATCCGTTCGGCATCGGCGCCCGCGTCGTCGTCAGGCCTCCGACCGGTTCGAAGCTTCCCGTGCAGTCGCAGGAAATCATCGCCGGCGGACGGTACCTGTCGGGCGACGAACCGATGCGCGTGTTCGCGTCGGAAGCCGCGGGCGGCATGCGCGTCGAGGTGGAGTGGCAGGACACCTCCGTCTCCGTGGTGCCGGACGTGGCGGCGGGCCGCGTGTACGAGATCGACCACGCGGGCGCGATGATGATCAAGCGGGCGGCGCCGCCCGTGCCCACGCGTTATTTCGAGGATGCGACCGCGCGGCTCGCGCACGTCCACGTCGAGGAACCCTTCGACGATTTCGCGCGCCAACCGCTGTTGCCGAACCGCCTCTCGCAGCTTGGCCCGGGCGTCACGTGGGCCGATCTCGATGGCGATGGCGTCGACGAATTGGTGATCGGGACCGGGAAGGGCGGGCCGGTGGCCGCGTATCGTTTCGACGGCAAGGGAGGGTTCGAACGAATCGCCGCGTCGCCGTTCGCGAAGTCGGCGGGGCGCGACACGACGTCGATCGTCCCGTTGTCGGGCGGCCTGTTGTTGGTGGGATCGGCGAATTACGAGGACGGCACGACCAACGGCGGGAGCATCCGGGTGTTCGACACCCGGCGCGGCGCGAGCGGCGAGGCGTTGCTACGGCCCGCCGCGAGCACGGGGCCGGTCGCGGCGGCGGATCTCGACGGTGACGGGACCCTCGAGGTGTTCGTCGGTGGCCGTGTCATCGCGGGACATTATCCCGAACCCGCGACGTCATTGCTGGTGCGTCTGGCCGGCGGGAAATTGGAGACGATGCAGCGGTTCGAGGGGCTCGGGTTGGTCTCGGGAGCGTGTTTCTCGGATCTGGACGGCGATGGCGATCCGGACCTCGCGTTGGCGATGGAATGGGGCCCCGTGAAATTCTTCCGCAACGACGGCGGCAAACTGGTGCCGTGGGACCTCGCGATCGAATCGGGCGGACGCCGTCTGGCGGGCACCGAATGGAGCGGATGGTGGAACGGGATCGTCGCCGGCGATTTCGACGGCGATGGGCGCATGGATCTCGTGGTGTCGAACTGGGGCCGCAACACCAAGTACCGGGCGACTCCGTCGGCGCCGCGGCGGTTATACCACGGTGATCTCGGTGGCAGCGGCGAATCGCCGGACCTGTTCGAAACGGGAGTCGAGGCGGGAACCGGGACCGAATGGCCGGAGCGCGAGCTGATCCTGATGCGGATGTTCCTGCCGTCGGTGGCGGACCAATTCCCGACGTTCGCCGCGTACTCGCGGGCGACGGCACCGGAAATCATCGGTGCGACCGGGAAGAAACCGTCGCGGTTGGAAGCGACGTGGCTGGACAGTTCGATCCTGCTCAACCGCGGCGATCATTTCGAGTTGAGGCCGTTGCCGTCGATGGCGCAGAGGGCGCCCGTGTTCGGGGTGTGCGTTGCGGACTTCGACGGCGACGGGAACGAGGACGTGTTCCTCGCGGAGAACTGGTCGTGCGCCGCGACGACGGTGCAGCGCAACGACGGCGGGCGCGGGCTGTGGTTGCGCGGCGACGGCAAGGGCGGGTTCGTCCCGGACCCTCTTGGCGGCGTGGCGGTGTACGGGGAGCAACGCGGCGCGGCCGTCGCGGACTACGACGGCGACGGAAGGGTCGATCTGGTGGTCTCGCAGAACGGCGCCGCGACGACGCTGTGGCACAACGTGGGCGCGAAGCCGGGCCTGCGCGTGCGGTTGTCCGGGCCCGCGGGAAATCCGCGCGCGATCGGTGCGGCGATGCGGTTGGTGTACGACGCCGGCAGACGCGGCCCGTGGCGCGAGGTCCACGCGGGAGCGGGTTACTGGTCGACGGACGGCGCGGTGCAGGTCCTCGGCAAGGCGTCGGAACCCAGCGGTGTCGAAGTGCGGTGGACCGGCGGGAAGACCGCCGTATATCCGGTCGCGCCGGGAGCGCGCGAGGTCGAGGCGAAGCAGTGACGTCAGTGTGGAGTAATCAGTGTTCAGTGTTCAGTGTTCAGTTCAATGAGGCCGCGTGTTTGCAGCTCTGATCCCTGAAAACTGAAAACTGATTACTGAAAACTATCCCCGTCACTCCCCGAGCAATCGCTTCAGTGCATCGCGCGCGGCGTCGGCGCGGTTGTCGCCGCCCTTTTCGGACCATGCGCGGCGCACGAACTCGAACCATTCGCAGAAGTTCGCGGACTGTTTGTCCTCCACGGGTTCGGCGCGGCGTTCGCGGCACTGGTGCGCCGCGGAACGATCATGGTGGGCGCAGTTGGTGCAGACGCGGAGATCCGCGCGGCATTGCGGGCACGATTCGCTGCGGCCGGGTTGCAACGTGCGGGTCCACTCCCAGCCGCACTGGTGGCAATGACGGGTCACCGGGGGAAGGTAGTGGGGGACGAGTGTTCAGTAATCAGTTTTCGGTGCCGCGTCTTGCGGCTCGGGTCGACGCGCGAGAACCCGGAGCAGCGAATTGAAGTCGGGAAGGATTTGGACACAGACGAGTGGGATTGCTCGTGTGCAATCTAGGAGTTGAACTCCTAAATTGCAGGGTGGGTCAGAAGGGAACGGCAAAAGGTGATCGCGCTGGAGGGTTCGGGCAGGGACCGCACCCAATTGCCATTGGGGAGGAATTGGCAATGCGCGGCCAGGGTCGAGGGAAGGCCGGGCAACAAGAGCGTCGAGCGGCCTTGACGGAATGTGGTGTCGTTGCAACAAGGCCGTCGCATGAAGACATGGATCCTGTACGCGGTTGTCTCGATGGTGTTCGCCGGCTTTACATCGGTCATCGCCAAGGTCGGGCTTGCCGGCATCTCCGGCGAACTGGGCCTCGCGGTTCGGACCTGCTTCGTCTTCCTCCTGGTGATGGCGTTCGCCGCGGCGACGGTCCCCGCCAGCCAGTTGGCCGCGTTGGGGCGAGCCAACTTCCTTTGGCTCGGGCTTTCCGGGGTCACGACCTCGATTTCATGGATCTTCTATTACAAGGCCATCAAGGACGGCGAGGTCTCGACCGTGGCGCTCATCGACAAGGCCAGCATGGTCGTCGCGGTCGTGCTGGCGGCAATCGTGCTCAAGGAGCGGATCACCGTACGAACGTTGGCGGGCGCAGGGCTGATGGTCGCGGGGCTCCTCGTGGTCGTGCGCCGCTGATCCCCGGGGCACATTTTGACACTGCCCCGGTTCAACTTGTGGAAGTCGAAAACATTTAACAGAAGGTAACGGAGGTAACGAAGCCTTCGTCGGGCTTGCTGCCCCATGGAACGACCCACGGGTTAGCTATTTTCGGCGAAAGCGCGCCGCGGAGGACCTTTTTGTCATGGCTGGCGAAGGGTTCGCTCCAAGCCGCGAACAAGGCGAAGAGCGAGCCTTTGTTGCCTTCGTTGCCTTTTGTAAAATGTCCCAAGTCGTGTCGGAATAAATCGGGGGCAGTGTCCGGATGCGCCCTGATCCCCGCGCGCCGAATACTGATTACTGATTTTCCCCCGGCTTCGTGCCAGCGTCCGCGCCGCGAATGAAGATCACGAAGGCGCTCATCACGGCCGCCGGACGCAACCAACGCACGCTTCCACTGCAAACACTGGTGGATCGCGACGGCGCGTCGAAGACCGTCCTCGCCATCATCATCGAGGAGGCGCTCGGCGCGGGCATCGAGCAGGTCGGGCTCGTCGTCCAACCCGGCGACCAACGCGAGTTCGCCGCCGCCGCCGGCGCCCACGCCGGACGCATCGAGTTCCTCGAGCAAACCGAACCGCTCGGCTACGGCCATGCCGTGTGGTGCGCGCGCGGCTTCACCGGAGCCTCCCCGTTCCTCCTCCTTGTCGGCGACCACGTCTACGTCGGCGCAAAGGGCCAGGGCGGCGCCGCCCAACTCGTCGAGTGCGCGTCCTCCGCCGATTGCTCGGTGTCGGCGGTGCAGCCGACCCACGAGAGCAAGCTGCCGTATTTCGGCGCGGTCGGCGGACGCCGGGTCGCGCAGCACCCCGGCCTCTACGAAGTGGCCGAGGTGCTCGAGAAACCCACGCCCACCGAGGCCGAACAACGGTTGATCGTTCCCGGGCTTCGCGCCGGCCATTACCTCTGCTTTTTCGGAATGCATGTCCTCACGCCGGTGGTGATGGACCTGCTCGGCGAATTGGTGCGCGAAGCCGGCGCGCGCGGTGGCGTGCATCTTTCCACGGCGCTGGCACGCCTCGCGCGACGCGAGCGTTACCTCGCCTTCCAGGCCAACGGACGACGCTATGACATCGGTGGCCGCTACGGATTGCTCATGGCGCAGCTCGCGCTGGGTCTCGCCGGCGACGAACGCGACGAGGTGATGGCGGCCGTGATCGAGGTGCTCGCCCAACGCAAGGCCTGAACCCATGGACCACCGCGACGCACCCAGTGACCGCGGCCCAGCCGCAGGACGAATCCCGGTCCTCGATCTCATCGTTTCCGCCGATCCGGCCGTCCGCGACCGTTCGCTCGACGCCTTGCTCGCGCCGATGTCGGTCGTCGAGTTGCTCTCGACGGCGAACGCACTGGAGGAATTCCGTCGTCGCGCGGACAACCTGTACGAGCGCGTGCGCGCGTTGTTCTTCCTCCACTCGCTGCACCGGTTCCATCTGCCGGAACGAATGGCGTCGGCGGAAGGCGGTTCGCGCGCGAGCCTCATTCCGTTCCGTGGTTTCGAACAATTGCTGCACCGCCGTTTCGAGGAGGCGATCGACACGTTCCTCGCGGCGCAGTCGAAGGACGGGCCGAGCGACGGCGTGTCGTCCGCGCTCGCGTCCGCCTACCACCGGCTCGCGTTCCAGACGCTCGCGGACCAGGTGCGCCGCAGCGTGCGGACGGTGCGCGGCAACCAATGGATGTTCCGTCTCGGGCATCCGGCCGACCAACCGCTCCGGGTGTGTCCCGAGTTGCTCGCGAAGTCCGCGGACGGCACCTATCCGATCCTGCGCGAACAAACGCCGGTGCGGATGGATCTCACGCATTCGGCGTGGTCCGACATTTTCTTCCTGGGGATGGATTATCCCGAAGGCGCGCGGGTCCTGAACATCTCGGTGGACCTCGGCGTGCACGGCCGCGATTCCGAGACGCGTCCGCCCGTGAGCGCGTGGCTGCGCGTGCTCGACGAACCCGTGCTCCGGTTGACGTCCGTCGACCTCGGCACGACGGCGGACGTCGCGTCGCTCGGCGACGTTTTTGATTTCGCGAAGGATTACCTGGGGCTGTTGAAGGCCGCGGTGATCGCGTCGGGAATCGTGCCGCCGGGCATCGAGGGATCGGGACAAACGTTGTCGGCCTTGATGGAACGGCTCGTGGGACCCGGACGCGGGCTGGAGATCGTGTCGTGCGTGAACGACATCCCGAAGGGCTCGCGCCTCGCGGTGAGCACGAACCTTTTGGGATCGCTGATCTCCGTGTGCATGCGCGCGACGGGCCAGGCGTCGTCGCTGGTCGGCGCGCTGGAGGAACCGGAGCGGCGTCTCGTGTTGGCGCGGGCGTTGTTGGGCGAGTGGCTCGGCGGATCGGGCGGCGGTTGGCAGGACTCCGGTGGCGTCTGGCCGGGCATCAAGCTAATCACCGGCGTCGCGGCCGGCGTCGACGATCCGGAACACGGGATCTCGCGGGGACGGTTGATGCCGGTGCACCGGGTGTTCACGCACGAGGAAATCCCGTTGTCGGCACGGCGGGCGCTGCAGGAGTCGCTGGTAGTGGTGCACGGCGGGATGGCGCAGAACGTTGGGCCGATCCTGGAAATGGTGACGGAGAAATACCTGCTGCGTTCGGCAAGCGAATGGGCGGGGCGCCAGGACGCGCTCGGCGTGCTCGACGAGGTCATCGACGCGCTGCGCAAAGGAGACATCCGGGCGTTGGGCGCGGCGACCACGCGGAATTTCCGCGGACCGATCCAGACGATCATCCCGTGGGCGTCGACGGATTTCACGGAACGGTTGATCGCGCGGGCGACGAAGGAATTCGGCGGCGATTTCTGGGGATTCTGGATGTTGGGCGGGATGTCGGGCGGCGGGATGGGATTCATCTTCGCTCCGGAACGGAAGCGCGAGGCGCAGGAACGGCTGCGGGAAATCATGCTGGAGACGAAGCGCGAGCTGCAGCACGCGTTGCCGTTCGCGATGGACCCCGTGGTGTTCGACTACTCGATCAACGAGAAGGGCACGTTCGCGGATTTGCTTTCGGGCGAGGCGGCGTTGATGCCGTCGAATTACTACGCGCTGACGATCCCCGGATTGTTGCGGCGGGACCGGCACGATCTGCCGGCGACCCGGCGGACCGAGCTGGACAAGTTCGGCGCGGCGGCGCGGACGCGTCCCGAACTGCGCGGCATGGTGCAGACGTTGTTCGACGTGTTGTTGCCGCGCGGCGGCGGCGGGCGCGCGGACGTGGCCACGCTGGAGGGACTCCTCGCGGAGAACGGATTCGACCGCGCGCAACACGAGCGCATCCGCGCGGACCTGCGCGACGGACGCATCGGTCTCGCGCAGAATCGTCTCGGGCCGGACCGGCGGATCGAGGACGTGTCGGCGGAAGAGATCGCTTTCGCGGGACGGGGCGACGAGGCCGGGTTCCGCGCGCGCGGCGAGGCCGCGTTGCGGTCGGGCGAGGTCGCGGTGGTGACGCTTGCGGCGGGCGCGGGATCGCGTTGGACGCAGGGCGCGGGCGTGTGCAAGGCGCTCCACCCGTTCGCGAAACTGGCGGGACGCCACCGGACGTTCATCGAGACGCACCTCGCGAAATCGCGGCGCACCGGCCGGGCGTTCGGGCCGGCGTTGCCGCACGTGTTCACCACGAGCTACGCGACGCACGGCCCGACGGTCGAATACTTGGCGCGCGAGGCTCGGCATGGGTATCCGGGCATCGTCGAGCCGTCGCCCGGACGAAGCGTGGGATTGCGGATGGTTCCGATGGTCCGCGACCTGCGGTTCCAGTGGGAAGAGATGCCGCAGCAGTTGCTGGACGAACAGCAACAGAAGGTGCGGGAGTCGCTGCGATCCGCGCTGATGAACTGGGCGCGCGGTGCGGGCGAGGCGCGGGACTACACCGACAACGTGCCGCTGCAATGCCTGCATCCGGTCGGACATTTTTTCGAGGTGCCGAACCTCCTGCGGAACGGCGTGCTCGCGCGGTTGCTCCGCGAGCGTCCGGCGTTGACGACGCTGTTGCTCCACAACATCGACACGCTGGGCGCGGACGCGGATCCCGTGTTGCTGGGCCGGCATCTGGACTCGGGCGCGTGCCTGACCTTCGAGGTGATCACGCGCCGGCTCGAGGATCGCGGCGGCGGTCTCTCTCGCGTGGATGGCCGCATGCGGTTGGTCGAGGGGTTGGCGATGCCACGCGAGGAGGACGAATTCCGCCTGAGTTACTACAACTCGATGACGACGTGGATCGACATCGACCGTTTGCTGGCGGCGATGGGATTGACGCGGGCGGACGTGCTGGAAGGGAACGACGCGCGGATCGCGGGCGCGGTGCGCGAACTGGCGGCGCGATTGCCGACGTACGTCACGTTGAAGGAAGTGAAGAAGCGCTGGGGACACGGGCAGGAAGACGTGTTCCCGGTGGCGCAGTTCGAGAAGCTGTGGGGAGACCTGACGGCGTTGCCGGAGATCGACTGCCGTTTCGTGGTGGTGCCGCGCCAGCGCGGGCAACAGATGAAGGACCAGGCGCAACTCGACGGTTGGCTGCGCGATGGATCGGCACGGCACGTCGAGTCGCTTTGCGAGTGGGAGTAGGTCGTCACTCGTAGCGCGGCCGTCCCCGGCTGCGGTAGTCGCGGGCGTCTCGCCTGCGCTAGACGGGCCGGCACCGTGCAGTGCAAGCCGTGGGTGACGGCGGCCCGCCGTCACTCCCAAACGGGCCGGCGTTGGCATTGCTCG
>JANYDN010000318.1 GCA_025363585.1 Verrucomicrobiota bacterium
CCGGCACGGAATAACCAAAGGCCGAGCCCCGCGACCATGCCGAGGATCCCCGCCCAGTTGTCGCCGCGGGGCGGCGTCATGCGCAGGTGCAGGACGACGACCAATCCCAGGAATCCGATCCACCAACCCGTGGCCATCCACGCGACCATCGCGCTGCCGGTGTCCCACCGACGCGTCCACGCGCGGCGCGCCCACGCGGCCACGAGGGCCGTTGCCGCGGCGAGCCAGTCGGTATCATACCAATACAAGAGGTCCTCGTGCCGCCGGGACGAGTCGTGCGCGAGGTTGGCCTCGACGACGGATTGGAGGGCCCAAGTCACGCCAAGCCACGCGAGCATGGGCGGGATCTCGAGGAGTCGCGCGCGCGGCAGTTCGATGGAAAGCCCAAGTCCAGCGCCGCCGGTCGCAGCCCATAGGAATCCGATGACGAACAGGCAGGCGAACCCGTACGCGATGGTGAGGCTGTGCCCGCTGCATGTATAGGCGATCACCTGCATATAACTCATACTGCCGCCGAAGGACCATCCGATGGCGCCGAGCAATCCGGCCCAGAGCACGCGCGGTTGCCAATCGGGACGTCCCGACACGAGGACGGCAGCGAGGGAGGCGAGGGCCCCGGGAAGAAGCGCCCCGAATTCGTGTCCGAAGTTGCCGCGGATTCCCCAGCCGATCGACAACGCGAGACCGGTGGCCAGAAAGAGGCGTAGGGCGGAGGCGGACGTCTGCGACGGGGACATGGTGCGAGCGTCGGCGGATGGGGTGTCCGCGTTCAAGCCGGGGATTGTGGCGTGGCCCCGCGCGTGGCCGACAAGCCTGTAGGCCGCGTGCCCCCACGCGGCGCTCTCTTGTTAACAAGGACCATCCTTCGGCCGTCATGCCTCCAGTGACGGCAGGGCCGCCGTCACCCACCCCGGTGCGACTCGCTCTACCTCGCGAGCGCGGGCGGGGACGGCCGCTCTACGCCCCCAGCAAACTTTCCCCGAGTGCCTTTGCGAGCATCTCGGCGGCGAGGGTCGGCTCCTCGTCGCGAAGCGTCATCGCCGACCACGTGCGCCGGAGTTTTCTACGGCCCGGCGACAACCATTTCACACCCTCCCCCGTCCCGGAACCCACGATGCTCCATGGCGCGAGCACCGCGATCCCCACGCCCCCGCGCACCATCTCCATCGCGAGCTTGGCCCCCGCGGCGTCCAGATGCGACGACACCGGGTGACCCTCGCGTCTCATGTAAGCATCGATCAATTGCCGCGTGCCGTCGCCCGGCGGCGGAAGAATCCAGCGTTCGGCCGCCATCGCGTCGCGCTCGATGCGCCCGGACTTCGCCCACGGATGTTCCGCGGGGACGGCCACGCGCAATTCGTCGACGAGGATCGATCGCGTCCGGAGCCGGGGATCGCGGGTCGGCGGAACGCCGAAGGCGACGTCCACGTCGTTCGCGAGGAGCAGGTCGATGGCGCGGGCCTCGCATGCAAGCTCGAGGGCGACGGGGCAGCCCGGGGACTGTCGGACGAACGCGCGGATCGCCTGGGCGAGGCGCGATTCGGCGAGGACGGGATTCACCGCGACCCTTAGACGGGCCTTTCCCCATAGCTTGCGATGGGCAAGCGCGGCGCGCGCGGCTGAGTTCTCTCGAAGAATTTCCGAGGCGTGATGAAGAAGCTGTTCGCCCGCGGGAGTGAGGTGCGCGGTTTTGCCCACGCGGTCGAAGAGTCGACAGGAAGTTGCGTCTTCCAAGGCACGGATGGAGTGGCTTACGGCCGATTGGGTCAGGTGCAACTCGCGACCCGCACGAGTGAATCCGCCCGAATTTGCGAGGGTGACGAACACCCGGAGTTGGTGGCTGTCGAGGGGTGCATCGTTGGAATGAGGCATTCGATTCAAAGCGATGAAGAAAGCGGCGTGCCAAGAAACGATGCGTTGGCACGGCGCGAGGTTGGAGGGCGGCGACGGTTCATGGCATTCCCACGAGGGAATAGACGCCCGGGAGGGGTCGATCGGCCGCGAAGGCCGGCGGAGTCATTTTTGGCCCGCGTCCATGGATCGCACTCATCAGCCCTATGAATCCTCAAACACTCGGAAGAAAAACCCGGCGCCTCGGCGTCGGCGTCGTGATCGCGGGCGGCTTCTCGCTGGCCGTGGCTCAGGACGCGACACGGATCGAGAAGCTCGAGACGGAGAACTCGGACCTGAAGAAGCGGCTCGACTCGCTCGAGCAGCTCGCGCAACGCGAGGGACTGCAGCCCGCGAAGGACGGCTCGAAGGCCATCTCCGCGATGTCCGGCATCACGCTGTCGGGCTTCGTCCAGGCCTCGTACTTCTTCAATTCCAACGAACCGTCGGACAAGAAGTCCGACGGCTACATCTGGAACACGACCCACAATTCGTTCTCGATCAACAAGGTCAAACTGACCCTGGCGAGCCCGACGGTGGAACGCAGCGGCGAGAAATGGGATGCCGGCTTCAAGGTCTCGATGATCTGGGGCGAGGACTCCCCGGTGCTCAACACCGGCTCGCCCAAGTCCGGCTTCGAGGATCTCCGCGAGGCCTACGTGGACATCAACGCGCCCATCGGCGACGGCCTCAACATCAAGGCCGGCCAGTTGATCTCCCTCCTCAACTGGGAATCGGGCGACGGCGGTGCCGCGAACCCGAATTTCTCCCAGGGTTACCAGTGGTATTATACCGGCAACGGCCCGGCCGCCGGCGTGCAGGTGGGTTATACCTTCACCGACTGGCTCACCACCAACGTCCGCGTGCAGAACGGCCTCTACGCGGGCCCCATCGATAGCAACAACGGCAAGGCGGTCATCGCCAGCTTCAACTTCAAGCCGGTCAAGGACGCCTGGTTCAACCTGATTGGTTTCAATGATTCGCAGGCGTCGGGCGACACCCGCGGCGCGTCCATCATCGGTGGCTATGACTTCACCGAGAAGTTCCACACGGGCGTGGAGTTGGATTACTTCCACTTCGCCAGCGGCTCCGGCCACTCGGCCGACCTGACCTCCGTCGGCGGCTGGGCGTGGTACGACCTGACGCCGAAGGTGACCCTCGCGGCGCGTGCCGACTATCTCAACGATCCGGATGGCGGCGGCATCAAGGGCATTCCCTACCGCGGCGACTCCGCGAGCGCGATCATGTCGAGCGATGCCAGCGGGCATCTCGGCAGCCTGACGTTCACGGTGGATTGGAAGCCGATCGCGCGGCTCAAGATCCAGCCCGAGGTCCGGTATGACTACACGTCCTATACCGGTGGTTTCGACGGCCACAAGAGCCGCGTCATCTTTGGCGTCGGCGTGAACTACATGTTCTGAGAACCCTTATATCCCAACAACCGCATTTGATATCCCGCACATGAAACCGATTCCCGTGAAAACGATCGGAGCCGCGCTGCTCGCGCTGTTCCTGGGCGCCGCGCGCGCCGCCGACACCGTCAAGGTGGGCGTGCTCCATTCCCTGAGCGGCACGATGGCCATCAGCGAGACCTCGCTGAAGGACGTCCTGTTGTTCACCTTCGACGAGATCAACAAGGCCGGCGGCGTGAAGGTGGGCGGCAAGCCCTACATGATCGAGCCGGTCGTGGTCGATCCCGCCTCCAACTGGCCGCTGTTCGCCGAGAAGGCCGAGCAGTTGCTCGTGAAGGACAAGGTGTCCGTCGTCTTCGGATGCTGGACGTCCGTGAGCCGCAAGTCCGTGTTGCCCGTCTTCGAGCGCGACAACGGCCTCCTGTTCTATCCCGTCCAATACGAGGGCGAGGAATTGTCCAAGAACATCTTCTATACCGCCGAGGCCGTGAACCAGCAGGCCATCCCCGCGGTCGACTACATGCTCGGCGAGGGCAAGAAGAAGTTCTACCTGCTCGGTTCCGACTACGTCTACCCGCGCACGACGAACAAGATCCTCAAGCAGTACCTCAAGTCGAAGGGCATTCCCGATTCCGACATCGAGGAGATCTACACGCCGTTCGGACACACCGATTACCAGACCATCGTCGCCTCGATCAAGACGTTCAGCGGCGGCGGCAAGGCCTGCGTGATCAGCACGCTCAACGGCGACACCAACGTGCCGTTCTTCAAGGAATTCTCGAACGCCGGGCTGACCAGCGAGAATTGCCCGGTCGTCTCCTTCTCGATTTCCGAGGACGAGTTCCGCGGCCTGCCCGCCAAGGCGCTCGCCGGTCACCTCGGTTGCTGGACCTATTTCATGTCCATCAAGAGCCCCGAGAACGCCAAGTTCGTCGGTGATTTCCAGAAGTGGCTCCTCGCGCCGAAAGTCACCGGGACCGATTATACCGTCGCCGGCGTCGATCCCAAGGGCCGCGTCACCTGCAGCCCCATGAACCTTTCCCGGATGGGCGTCCATCTGTGGAAGCAGGCCGTCGAGAAGGCGGATTCCTTCGAGGTCGACAAGGTGCGCGTCGCGCTCGTGGGCCAGAAGTTCAAGGGTCCCGCGGGCGAGGTCGTCATGCAGGAGAACCATCATCTGGTGAACACCGCCTTCATCGGAGAGACCCTTCCCACCGGCCAATTCAAGATCATCAAGACGATCAAGAAGGTCGCCGGCGAGCCTTTCAGCGCCAAGTTCCTCGGCGCGAACTGACGGTTCGTGAGTCCGTCAGGTTGTAGTGCAAACGGGGGCGGGTGGATCTCCGCCCGCCCCCCATTCCCTTCGCATGCGAGCTTTCCGCGTCCCACGGTTGTTGGTCCTGGCATTGTTGTTCCTGCCGCTCCTCGCCGTCCGGGCCGATGACGCGGCCCGCGGCAAGCTCGTCCGCGCGATCCTTTCCGAGGACGCCGCGGAACAGGTGTCACTGGTCCGCGAATTGGTCGCCGCCGACGATCCCCTCGTCCTCCAATCCCTTTCCGCCTGGCGCCTCGGCAACCTGTACCTTTGGTCGCCCACCGACGGCACCCCGGCATTTCCTTTCGTCCTCGATGGCGCCGCCGACACCGATGGCAAGAGCGGCGCACTTAGAATCTCCGACGGCACGGCGTTGAAAGACGCGTCGGGCCAACCCGTCCGCGTCGTCGTCTCCGAACTCACCGTGGCGGACACCTCCGCCAAACTGCGCAAGGCCATCAAGACCGTCCTCGATCTCCGCGCGGTCGGCGATCCCGATGTCCGCGTGCGCATCGACGCGATCGTCAAGCTCGGCCAGGAACAGGAGGCCGGGTATCTCCCGGATCTCGAACGCCGGCTCGCGATCGAGAAGGAGCCCACCGTGCGTCGCTCGTTGGCCGAGGCGATCGCCTTCACCAAGCTCGGCGGCGACGACCGCGCCGCGCGGATCGCGGCGGTGAAGTCGCTTTCGGATCTAAGGGCCATCAATTCGCTCGCCTATCTCCGCAAGCTCCGCGGCGCGCCGGCAACGGTCGCCGACGCCGAACTCGCGAAGGCCGTCGAGGCCGCGCTCGCCGTGCTCGACGACTACGAGCGCTGGGGAAATCTCTTCGGTACGGCGTTCCGCGGGTTCAGCCTCGCCGCGGTGCTGCTCGTCGCGTCGCTCGGCCTCGCGATCACCTTCGGTCTGATGGGCATCATCAACATGGCGCACGGCGAGTTGATCATGGTCGGCGCCTATACCGCGTACGTCGTGCAGAACTTGTTCCGCACGTGGTTCGGCACCACGGGCGCCGGGCCGGATCTTTATTTCGTCGCCGCGCTTCCCGCCTCGTTCGTAGCGGCCGCGGCCGTCGGACTCGTCCTCGAGCGCGGCATCATCCGCTTCCTATATAGGCGCCCGCTTGAATCGATGCTCGCGACCTGGGGCGTGAGCCTGGTGTTGCAACAGGTGTTCCGGCACATCTTCGGCGCCGCGAACGTGCAGGTGGGTTCGCCGAGTTGGCTGAGCGGCAGCTACGTGGTCTCCGACGTGCTCCTCGCCTATAACCGCATCTTCGTCATCGGGTTTGCCTTCGCGATCGTCGGTTTGACCTATCTCCTGATGACGCGCACCAGCCTCGGGTTGCAGATCCGCGCGGTGATGCAGAACCGGGCGATGGCCTCGGCACTCGGCGTGCGGACGGAACGCGTGAACATGATGACCTTCGCCTTCGGGTCCGGCCTTGCGGGCATGGCGGGCTGTTGTCTCTCGCAGATCGGCAACGTGGGTCCCGGCCTCGGCCAGAACTATGTCGTCGATTGTTTCATGATCGTCGTGTTGGGCGGCGTGGGAAGCCTCCCGGGAACCGTGTCCGCGTCGCTGGGAGTCGGCGTGACCGACCAGATCCTGCAACCCTGGCTCGGCGCGGTGATGGGCAAGATCACGGTGCTCGCCGGGATAATACTCTTCCTCCAATGGCGTCCCGCCGGCTTGTTCGCCTCGCGTGGACGCGGGCTGGAAGGCTAGGGCCAGCCGGCATCCGCAGGTTCCTTATCATCCGTGAAATCCAGCGATTATATAAGTGCGCCCCCCGGCACCGGGAATCCGGCCCGGCGCGAGCCGTGGGTCGTCGCGTTCATCGCCGTCCTGGGCCTCGTGGTGTTGCCGTTGATGAACGGCGCAGTGCCCGAGGGATCGGCCTTTCATCTCAGCACCTTCCAGCTCGGGGTGTTCGGGAAATACCTTTGCTACGCGGTGCTCGCGCTCGGCGTGAACCTTCTCTGGGGCCAGACCGGCATCCTCAGCCTCGGGCAATGCCTGTTCTTCGCGCTCGGCGGATATGCCCTCGGCATGCACCTCATGCTCATGATCGGGAAACTCGGCCAATACCACGCCGACATCCCGGACTTCATGGTGTTCCTCGAATTCCCCAAACGATACCCGTCCTCCGGCGGCCTTCCGCCGCACTGGATCCCGTTCCGCAACCCGCTCTTCGCCATGGTCGCGGTGGTGGCGGTCCCGGCGATCGTCGGCGCCGCGTTCGGTTGGCTCGCGTTCCGATCGCGCATCAAGGGCGTCTATTTCTCGATCCTGAGCCAGGCCCTCACCTACGCCGCGACGCTCCTGTTCTTCCGCAATGATTTTACCTTCGGCGGCAACAACGGCCTCACGGATTTCAAGACGGTCCTCGGTTACGACGTGAATCTCCCGTCGACCAAGCGCGCCCTCTATATAGCTTCGGCAGTCCTGTTGCTCCTCGTCTATGGATTCTGCCGTTGGCTTACCACGACGAAGTTCGGGCTCATCCAGCGCGCGATCCGCGACAGCGAGAACCGCGTCCTGTTCTCCGGCTACGCCACCGCGCATTTCAAGCTGTTCGTGTTCGTGATGGCCGCCGTCATCGCCGGCCTTGGCGGCGCCTTGTACGTGCCCCAGGTCGGGATCATCAATCCGAGCGACATGGGCACCGACAAATCGCTCGAGGCCGTGGTGTGGTGCGCGGTCGGCGGCCGCGGCAGCATCGTCGGGCCCATCCTCGGCGCGATCGGCGTGAACGCGCTCAAGAGCTACGCGACCCATTCGTACGCCGAGCAATGGCCTTACTTTCTCGGCATTCTTTTCATCCTCGTGACGGTGTTCCTGCCCGACGGACTCGTCGGAATCCCCGCCCGCATCCGCTCGATCGCCTCGCGGCTTCGGCCCGCGGCCCAACCGACCGAACCGACTCCCCCCGCCGCGCCGTGACCGCTCCCGCCAAGAATTTCGTCCTCGCCATGGAGGGCGTCTCGAAGTCGTTCGACGGCTTCCGCGCGATCAACGACCTCAACTTCTACATGGACGAGGGGGAGCTCCGCGTGATCATCGGCCCCAATGGCGCGGGGAAGAGCACGATGCTCGACCTCATCACCGGGCGCACGCAGCCCGACAAGGGCAAGATCGAGTATCACGGCGACACCGACCTCACGCGCCTGAACGAGTACCAGATCGCGCGGCTCGGCATCGGGCGCAAGTTCCAGACGCCTTCGGTTTATATAGACCACACGGTCGAGGAGAACATCTGGCTCTCGTTGCGCGGCGGACGCGGCGTTTGGTCCTGTCTTTTTTCCCGTCTCAAGGCGGCGGACCGCGACCGCATCCGCTCCGTTCTGGAGACGATCGGCCTCGTCGACCGCGCCCGGACGAAGGCGGGTTCGCTTTCGCACGGGCAAAAGCAATGGCTCGAGATCGGGATGCTGCTGGCGCAGGAACCGCGGTTGTTGTTGGTCGACGAGCCCGCCGCGGGAATGACGGAC
>JANYDN010000319.1 GCA_025363585.1 Verrucomicrobiota bacterium
GATACATCCCGAGATTCCCACCATCATGAGAACATTCCTCCTCGCCGTCGCGCTTGCCTGCGCGGCGGGCATCGCCAACGCGGCCGACGTCACCGGCAAATGGAAGGCCGCCTTCGACACGCAGATCGGCAAGCAGTCGTACGTTTACGAACTGAAGGCCGACGGCACGAACGTCACCGGCAAGGCCACCGGCGACATCAACGGCGAGAACCGCCGCACCACCGAGATCCGCGACGGCCACGTCGCCGGCGACACGGTCACGTTCGTCGAGTCGTTCGCGTTCCAGGGAAACGACATCAGCATCCGCTACACCGGCAAGCTCGCGGGCGACGAGATCAAGTTCACGCGCAAGGTCGGCGACATCGCCTCGGAGGATTTGGTGGCGCGTCGCGATCCGGCGACGCCCGCGGCGACGAACATCGCGGGGCGTTGGCAGGGAGAATTCGATTCGCAGATCGGCCGGCAGAAGTACGTCTTCGATTTCAAAATGCCGGACGGGAAGCTGGCGGCGACGGCCGACGCCACGGTCAACGACGAGAAGCGCGCCGTGAAGTTCATCGAGGTTGGCGTCGAGGGAGACACCGTCCGGTTCATAGAAATGCGGACCATCCGGGAGAACGAGGTGCGCGTCGAATACACCGGGAAGATCGGCGACGGCGGCATCCGGTTCACGCGCAAGGTGGGCGACCTCGCCACGCAGGAATTCGAGGCAAAGCGCATCGCCGTGGCGGCTGCCGATGCACCGCGCCCTCGCGGCGGATTTGGCGGGCCCATCGTCTTGAACGACGACGACAAGCGCGCGTTCCCACCCGAGCCCGCGGGCTTCGACAAGGCGCGCGACGGCATCGCGCACGGCCGGCTCGAGATGGTCGAGTACGATTCAAAGTCCGTCGGCACGCGTCGCAAGGCGCTCGTCTACACGCCGCCGGGCTACGTGCCGACGGCGAAGTACCCGGTATTGTACCTGCTCCACGGGATCGGCGGCGACGAGGAGGAATGGCGTCGCGGCGGGCAACCCGCGGAGATCCTCGACAATCTGATCGCGGACGGAAAAGCCGTCCCGATGATCGTGGTGATGCCGAACGGCCGCGCGCAGAAGGACGACCGCGCCGGGGACAACCCGTTCGGGACGGCGCCCGCGTTCGGCGTGTTCGACCAGGACTTGCTTGGCAGCCTCATCCCGTTCGTCGAGTCGAAGTATCCCGCGATCCAAGACCGCGAGTCGCGCGCGTTGGCCGGCCTGTCGATGGGCGGCGGGCAATCGTTGAACTTCGGCCTCGCGAATCTTGGCACCTTCGCGTGGGTCGGTGGATTTTCGTCGGCGCCGAACACCAAGCCGCCCGCGGAACTCGTGCCCGACGGCGCGAAGGCGAAGGCGCAACTGCGGCTCCTCTATCTCTCGTGCGGCAACAAGGACGGACTCATCCGCATCAGCCAGGGCGTGCACGCCCATCTCAAGGAGCAAGGCGTGCCGCACGTCTGGCACGTGGACGACAACGCGCACGACTTCCAGCATTGGAAGGGCGCGCTGTACCAGTTCTCGCAGCTCGCGTTCAAATCCAACGCGAAGTGAACCGATGAAGCAGTTGCCCCTTGCCCTCGCGCTCGCGTCCGCGTTCGCCGGCATCGCCACCACCGTGGCCCGCGCGGCGGACGCGCCGGATCGTCCGCTGCACGTGCTGTATCTCGGCGCCTTCGACGCCCGCGGCGGCGGCACCGGCATGGGCGGGTCGCGCACGAACTACGCGTACCTGCCCGGCCAGACCCTCGCGCCCGAGGCGATCTACTTCGATCACCTCGCGGACGCCGCGTCGCTGACGGACGCGTACCTCGGCCACTTCGACGCGGTGATCCAAGCAGTGCGCGACGCCGACTTGGGCGCGGCGCCACGGGCATTGCTCGAGGCGCGGCATGGACGCGGGCTTCCGCTGATCAAGTACGACGACGCAAAGCGTCCGGAAGACGCGGCGCTGCGCGAAGCCGTGCTGGGCGCCGTCGATCCGCGTGCGAAGGCCGCGTGGGAAGCGTCGCTCGCGTCGCGTCCCCCGCTCCGTCGCCAAGCGGGCGAGGTGCCGAACTACGAGCGACGGCCGGAACCCGTCGGTTACCAAGCGCCGCTGTCGCCGAAAGACAGCGCGCGCTACACGCAGGTGCCGGCGGATTTCTCACTCGAACTTTTCGCCGCCGAGCCCGACGTGGTGAAGCCAATCTGGGTCGCGTGGGACGAGCGCGGGCGCGCGTGGGTCGTGGAGGCTCGCGATTATCCGCACGGACTCGTGGACGAAGGCATGCCGGGCAAAGCGGACATCAAGATCTGCGAGGATACCGACGGCGACGGACGCGCGGACAAGTTCACGGTGTTCGCCGACGGACTGAACCTCGCGACGTCGCTGGTGTTCGCCGACGGCGGCGTGATCGTGTCCGAGGCGCGCCACATGCTCTTCCTGAAAGACACGGACGGAGACGACAAGGCGGACGTCCGCAAGGTCCTCCTTCCCGGCTGGGGCGTGGGCGATTCGCACGCGATGCAGGGCAACCTGACGCGCGGATTCGACAACTGGATCCATGGCGCGGTCGGTTACTCGAACTTCAAGGGAACGGTCGGCGGCGTGGCGCAACAGTTCGGTCAAGGCGTGTTCCGCTTCCGTGCGGACGGCTCCGCGCTCCAGTTCCTGCACCAATTCAACAACAACACGTGGGGCTATGGACAGAACGCGCAGGGCGACGTCTTCGGCTCCACCGCGAACGGCAACCCGTCGTTCTACGGCTACCTGCCGGCGCATCTGTTGAACCCGACGCAACCCGGTTTCGCGCGTCGCGGCGGCGGTGGATTCCGTCCCGGTTACCAACTCGTTCCCGACAACGCGCCGGCCGCGGGCAACGCGAACGTACGTCGCTTGCCTTCCGCGAAGTCGCTGGCACCGGGCATGCGGATGCATCCCAACACGCCGAACGTGCGCATGGTCGACAACTTCGGCGGCTACACCGCCGCGGCAGGACACGCGTTCATGACGAGCGACGCGTTGCCGCCGCGTCTTCTCGGCAAGGCGCTCGTGACCGAACCCACCGCGAAACTCGTCGGCATCGTGGACATCCAGCCCGACGGCGCCGGCTACAAGGCGTCCGACGGCTTCAACCTGCTCGCGAGCACCGACGAATGGATGTCGCCGATCTTTGCCGACGTCGGCCCGGACGGCGCGGTGTGGGTGATCGATTTCTACAGCTTCGTCATCCAGCACAACCCGACGCCGAGTTTGCAATCGGCCGGCGTCGAGGCAACGACCGGTCCCGGCGGCGCGTACCAGACCGCGGGCAACATACGCGACCAGAGTCATGGCCGGATCTATCGCGTGACGTGGAAAGACGGACCGCGCAGCGCGATCAAGTCGCTGGCGCGCGCGGGCGCCGCGGAGTTGGTCGCGGCACTCGACAGCGCGAACCCGACCTGGAATCTCACGGCGCAACGCCTGCTCGTGGACGGCAAGCACGACGACGCGGTCCCGGCGCTTCGCAAACGGATCCATTCGAATCCGACCGGCACGGGCGCGATCCACGCGCTCTGGTCGCTCGCGGGTCTGGGCGCGCTCGACAAGGACACGCACCGCGCGGCGTTGCTCGGCAAGGACGCGGGCGTGCGACGCAACGCGATCCGCGCGTTGCCGCCGACCGACGCCGGACGCGAACTCTTCTTCGCGAGTCCCGTGATCCAGGATCCCGATCTGGTGACGCGCCAGGCGGCCTTCGTGAAGCTGCTCGAGTTCCCCACCCTTCCCGCGATCCAGACCGCGGTCGCGCAGTTGTCGCGCACGGCGGCCAACACCGCCGACCCGTTCCTGAACGATTCCCTCGCGCTCTTGGGACGCGCGCACAAGGTGTCGGTCACCGACGCGGCCGCGGTGAAGCTCGAGCCCGGCGACGCTCGGCGCGGCGAGGAACTTTTCTACAACAGCCCGACCGCGGCGTGCGCCTCGTGCCACACCGCCCGCGGCAAGGGCGGCGACGTCGGGCCCATTCTCGACGGCATCGCGGTGCGCGCGGACAAGGCATACATCCTCGAGAGCCTGATGGATCCAAACGCCAAACTGGCGAAGGGATTCGAGTCGCTGCCGATCTCGCCGATGCCGCCGTTGGGCGCGTTGTTGAAGGAGCAGGAACTCGAGGACATCCTCGCGTTCCTCGCCACGCTGACGACGCCGCCGAAAGACGGGATCACCGTGCCCGTGAAAAAACCCAACCCCTACGAATGATCCCGCGACACCTTCTCCAAGCCTTCGCACGCGCCCTTTGCTGCGTGCTGCTCGCCGCGCGGGCCGCGGCCGCCGATACGGCGTCGATCGACGCGCAGGGTTACGTCCGCGATTGGCTCATGCTCGCGCCGGTCCCGCTGCCCGAGGGCGGCGTCGCGGGCGATCTCGTCCAGCGCGACCAGATCAAGGACGAGTCCAAGCTGCGGCCGCGCGCCGGCGACGAGGCGCGGATCGGCGACAAGACGCTCGCGTGGAAGAAGGTCACGTCGGCGACGAACTATTTCGACTTCAACAAGACGCTGAATTCACAGAACGACCACGCGGTGGGTTACCTCGTGGCGTACGTCGAGTGTGACGCGGACATCCCGGACGTCACGATGGCGGTGGGAAGCAACGACCAGGGCCGGATCTATTTCAACGGCGTGGACATCTACGTGTTCTCCGAGGCACGCCCGCTCGTGCTCGACGCCGACAAGGGCCGCGTGACGCTGAAGAAGGGCGTGAACGTGATCGTGTTCAAGGTCGTGAACGAAACGAACAGTTGGCAGGCGTCGATGCGCCTCCTCGACAAGTCGGGCGCCCCGCTGAAAGACGTGCGCCTCCGCGCGACGCCCTGAGCGACGAGAAGCGTGGCCGCCGCGGTGACGCGGTGGATCTCACAACTGTTGCGCGGGTGTCCTCGCCTGCGGTATCCGCGGGCGTCCCGCCTGCGCGAAACCTGAAGCCCCCACGCGGCGTTCCTAGCTGGTTGCCGTTGGATTCGCCGCAGCGTGGGGGCACGCGGCCTACAGACCAGGGACGGCGTTGGTCCACGCACGCGAGCGCGGGCCGGCTTGCTCGCCGAAGCCAGGCGCGGGCGGGGACGCCCGCTGTTTGCGCAGCCGGGGACGGCCGCTCCACATCATGCCGCGGGCCGCCGCCACTCACGAGCGGGCGCGTCGGCCGCGCTTGTAACGGGTTGAAACGGCTTCGCCGCCGTGCAAAATCGCGGACGAGCCCGATGACCTGCGCCACCGCCAACCCGATGTCGTTCCCGCCGACCTTCGCCAAAACCTTCTCGCGGCTGGCTTTGCTATCTTGGGCCTGGCTCGCGGGGCTCGCGCTGATCGCAGCCCAGGGACCGATCACCAAGGCCGCGCTCGAGTTCGACGGCTCCGGCGGGCAGGTCGAATTGCCGACGGCCGTGTTCGACGGCCTTGAGACGGCGACGATCGAGGGCTGGGTCCGGTGGGACTCTTTCGAAGGCTGGCCTCGTTTCTTCGAATTCGGCACCCACGAGACGCCATTCGCGGTGGTCCACGCGGACCCAAGCGTGGGCGTCGAAATATGGATCGACCATCCCGAGGCCATCGCCACGCGGCGGCAGCGGCGCGTGCCCAACGTCTGGGCGCCCGGAGAATGGCACCACTTGGCGGTGGCGTTCGGGCGCGGTGGGGTGGAGATGTTCGCGGACGGCTGGTTGCTTTCGCGGGATCCCGCGGTCCAACTCGGTCCCCGCGACTTTCTCAAGCCCGGTGCGGTCGCGTGGCTGGGAGGCAACTGGCGCGTCGGCCAGTCCGGGTTCTTCGACCAGGCGCTCCGGGGCGCGATCGCGGACGTGCGGGTGTGGCGGACGCGACGCACCGCCGCCGAG
>JANYDN010000325.1 GCA_025363585.1 Verrucomicrobiota bacterium
ACCTCATCCCTTCCAATCCATCCGCGAACTAATGCCCGCAGAAATTACAGAAAGAAAATTGCGCGGCCTTTCTTTTGCACCCCGTCAAAGCCAACAATAAGGCCGCGGCCAAAACGATTGGCAATAGCCGCAATGACGATGTTCTTGCCATTTGAAGTTCCTCGCTCTGTTTTCCAATTACCACCGGACCAACGCCTGCTTTCCGGGGCTCGTCCCGGGGCCGACGGTAAATCCACCTTTCCGTCGCCGTTTGCAGCGACAGTGCGGCTTCCGTTCGTGGGGATCAACAATGTTGTCCCCAGGGAACGGGCCTGGAATTTTCAAACAGGAGGGAATCCGGAAATTCCCGTTTTCCAAACGATCCTTCCGACTCACTTTTCGTCCGGAAGCCTCAGGCGTTCGCGGGCGTCGATGTCCCATCCCTTCGAGTTCCGGAATTCCGGCTCCCAGAACCGATAGGAATTGAATCCGCCGTGTTCCTGGAGGTTCCCATGCTCGCCGGGTCGCCGCTCGCCCCCGATCTTCTTCCTCGGCTCGCCGGCATCCACCGCCACCATGTGCACCCGGCTCTGGATGCCGACGGGGATCATGTGGGAGGCTATTAGTGCGTTCTCGAATTGCCCCAGGGTCCGGTCGTCGAACGCGTCGGGTCGGTCCAAAAAGGAATCGATCCAGACCAACAGGCTCCCGGTCGGCGAGATCTCGCGCACGACCGGGGTCCGGCTGAACACGGGCCGCTCCCGCTCCTCCGCACGGGGATGCAGGCATAGGTTGTAGAATTGGGTGCCGTTGCCGTGCCGCCGCATGTAGGGAATCACCGAGCCGGCGAAATCCTTCACCGAACACGCCGCGGCCATGTAAACCACGTCGGTCACCCTGAGATTCGAGAAATCCCTCAAGCCCCGGTTCAACACGATGGCGCCCATGCTGTGGCCAATCAGCGTCACGTCGGCAGTCAGGCGTCGTTCCGGTTGGGTGTGTTCCGGATCCTGCAGGTTGGACATGGACCGCAGCAGTACCGACATCGCCCCCACCCCGGTCGAGGGACTGTTGCGCACGTCCGGATTGGTCTCGGAGTACGACGTCTTCAATCTCGCCATGAGATCGTCCTCGTCGTCGCCGCCGAAACTCCGCTCGTGCTGGTACATCGCGTCGATCCGCCGCTGCATCATTCCCCACGCCTCCGTGCCGGCCCCGGACGCGATGCCCGCCAAGCCGATCTTGGTCCCCACGAACGCGACCCCGCCGACCAGCCGATCGAGTCGATCCGCCATCGGTGTCTTGTATTCCCCCATCGAGACCTCGACTGGCAACGGAATCGGGGCGTCGGGACGGCGGTCGCGGTAGATCTCTTTCCATTCCCTGAGATAGACATCGGTGATCGTCTTCCACACCGCATAGTCACTCAGCGCATCCTTGGGCAGTTTGGCTTTGTGCCGCACCACTTCCAGAAGCTTGCCGAACTCCGCGTCCTCGAACGCCTGCAGATCGTTGGTCCTCCAGGCTTCGAATCGCGCGGGCATCGCGTCGTTCGAGGCGTTGGTCAGGCAGTGGCGGACGTAGCGCAGGCCGAAATACCGCGTCCGTGCCTTGACGACATCGTCGAACCAAATGGGTTCCTGCGATTTGAACGTCGCCAGCGAAAGGTCGACCACCGTGCGCGGCAACCGGACCAAAGACGTGGCGATGTCGGTTGCGGCATAGATGGGCAGCGTCCCCATGGTCCACATCCTGCCGACACCGCTGCGACGGTCCACGCCGTTCCTCACCCGCCAAAGGTGCTGCCAGTAGGCACCCGAGAAATCGGACGGCCAACAGATATAGATGGGATAGAATCCATCGGGTTCGCCGCCGGGATTGGCGATCCATCCCTCCGCGCGTTGCACGGCCTTGTCGAGATTGTTCATCCCGCCATGCACATAGATGGCGATTGGCTTTCCCGAGGCGATCGCGTCGGAGAGCATGTTGGAAATGACGATGTCGCGGAAATAGAACCCCTGGGCCGGAAATGCCGCGGGATTCGTTTTGAATGCTTCCGCAAGTCCCAACGAACCCAGGACCGCTCCATTCTTGGATCTGGAAATGCCGGTCTGGAGCGGCGTCCTCTTGCCGAAATGAGCCAGATCGTAAGGCTCCAGGGCCAACCCGTCTTCCCCGATGGCGATGACGTGTTGGTTCAGTCGGCGTCGATCGGCGGCTTCCCTGGCGGGACTCGCGGCGGGTGGTCTGGTGGCACAGGAAGCCAAGGCCAACTGCAGCAGAAAGGCGCAGAACAGAACGGGTCCGGGAATGGACTTCATGGACATGGGGATGCGGGCATTTTACGGGATAAAACGGAGCCGACGTTCGTTTCATTTCAACAAAATGAAACGATGCAAACAAAGACGACCAACCGGGGGCGATGCCGGGAGGGTTTTTTGTGAGGCGACTCGGTTCGCCCGGGGTTGGCCGATCACGTGTTCGCAGGCGGGCAAAGCGGTGCGGCGCCACCGACGCCCCTTCCCACCGCACTTCCCGCGACCGCGCAGGCGCGTCAACCCAGGCATGTCCTCACCCCGGCTGTCGTGGGTGGCGGCGGCCCGCCGCCACTCGGAGCACGAGTTGCATTCGGGAATGGGCTGGCGAGTGGCACCGAGCCGCTGCCACCCACGGCATGCTGCGGCATTGCGGCTTGGGTTGACGCGGATGCGCGACCGCGGGGCGCTTCGCGCGGGGACGATGCCCGGTATTGCCCATACCTATTGCCGGATCAGGCGGACGAACATGCGCGGGGCGGTGGGCGAGAGGCCGGTGAGGGTTAGGTCCGTGGAGGTGGCGGCGGCGTCGACCGTGGTCAGCAGGGTCCAGGCGGCGAGGTCGGTGGATTGCTCGACGCGGTAGTGGGCGCCGATGCGGGAGTCCCACCGCAGCGTGAGGGACGTGCGCGCGGGGTTTAGGGATACCAAAGTGAACTTGGGCACGTCGTTCACCGCGTTCACGGTGATCGTAAAGGTTTGGGCCGCGCTCGTGTCCACGCCGCCATTCGCGATGCCGCCGGTGTCCTTGAGTTTGACGGTCACCGTTGCCACGCCGTTCCCGCTTGGAGCCGGGCCGTAGAGCATCGATCCGTTCGGGCCGATCGATGGCTGGACGGCGAATAGCGACGGTTT
The DNA here is from genome assembly GCA_025363585.1 of Verrucomicrobiota bacterium. Classification (GTDB taxonomy): domain Bacteria; phylum Verrucomicrobiota; class Verrucomicrobiia; order Limisphaerales; family UBA9464; genus UBA6176. The sequence goes on from JANYDN010000325.1 coordinate 3,150, forward strand.
GTCGACGGAGACTTGGAAGGCCAGTGCCTGGGCGGATTCGTCCGACGGGCCGGCGCTGATCGCCGTCGCCCAACTGTTGACGATCTTGGCGCCGGCGTCGGCGTTCACGGTGAGGTTCGGGCCCTTGGTGAACGAGGGCGCGTCATTGACGGGCAACACGTCGATCGTGAAGGACTGCGTGGCGCTCGTGTCGACGCCGCCGTTCGCGGTGCCGCCGTTGTCCTGGAGTTTGACGGTGACCGTCGCCTTGCCGTTGGCGTTCGCCGCGGGCGTATAAGTCAGGGTGCCGTTGGACGCGACCGCCGGCTGCACCAAGAACAGCGTGGGCTTGTCGTTGGTAATGATGAATACCAGCGCCTGCGCCAACTCGTTCGCCGGCCCCGCGCTGATCGAGGTCGCCCAACCGGGCACGCCGCGCGCGCCGGAATCCTCGTTGACGCCCTGATTCGCGCCGATGACGAAGGACGGCGCGTCGTTCACCGGCACCACGTCGATCGTGAAGGACTGCGTGGCGCTCGTGTCCACGCCGCCGTTCGACGTGCCACCGTTGTCCTGGAGTTTCACCGTGACCGTCGCCTTGCCGTTCGCATTCGCCGCGGGCGTATAAGTCAGGGTGCCGTTGGACGCGATGGCCGGCTGTACCAAGAACAGCGTCGGCTTGTCGTTCGAGACGATGAACAACAGCGTCTGCGCCGACTCGTTTGCCGGACCCGCGCTGATCGAGGTCGCCCAACCGGGCACGTTCCGCGCGCCGGAGTCCTCGTTCACGCTTTGATTCGCGCCGACGGCGAAACTTGGCGGGACGTTCACGTGGACCACCGTCGCGTGGAAGTGGAGCGGCGTGTTGCCAGAGGCGTCGGCACCGACGGCCGCGTCCGAGTGGACCACGCCGTCCCATTGGATGCTTCCCGGTCCCGGGACGGTCCTCGTCAAATGAACCGGGACGATTTGTCCGGGTGCAAGGATACCCGCCGGCCAATCGACCGTGACGCCGTCGGGCAGCGAGAACGAGAAGATGGTCACCGGCGTCGATCCCGCGTTTTGCAGCCCGAAGGTCCCGTGGATCAAACCGTCGACCTCGCCGGTCTGACCGAACTCGGTGGAATTGGCCACCACGGCCAACGTCCCGCTTCCGGCCGCCGGCGCGAACTTATATCGACGGAAAGTCGACGTGTTGTTCGATGTGTCGGCGTCGTTCACCCCCGGCCCGGGAATCACCAATCTAAGATTCTCCATCGGCGGAAGATCGATTTGGTTGGTGAGATCGATGGCCACGTCGACGCTGCCTCCCGGTTCGAGCGCGGGCACTTGGGCCGTTCCCAACAGGCCGCCGTTTTCGGAACGCACCTCGATGACGGTCGCGGGCGACGCGGGCGAACCCACGTTGGCCACGCTGGCGATCACCTGCCCCGTGCCGTTCGGATAGTGGCGCTCGCTCTTGTAGTAGACGCCAATGTCGGTGCCGCCGCGCACCAACGACTCCTGGTTGTCGTCGACGGATTCGTCGGTCTCCTGCACCGCGTTGTCGGGATCGACGCGCGCCACGACGCGGCCGCGGCCAATCGACGCGGGCAAGGTCCAGTAGATCGGATCGTGCGGGATCGCCACCGACGCGTGGCCGGGAAGGACGCTGGCAAGGCTCGATTCCCCGATGAGGATCTCGGCGCCCGAATCCGGAACGAACGAGAAGCGCACCTTGGCATCGTTGATCGCGAGGTCGCCGGTGTTCCTTAGATTCGCCGACACGTTGACGACGTTTCCGGGAATCCAATCCGCGTCCGACAGCAACAGGTCGCCCGCGAGGAGACTTAGATTCCGGACCAACGGGTGTCGAGTGAACGTGATGTCGGTGGACGCCGCCTCCGCGACGTTCTGGAGGGTGATCTTCGTGCCGTTCTCGAGCGAGAGCTCCTGGGTGGTGAGCACGAGGCGTTCCTTGAGGCAAGCCAGGGCCAGATTGCCGGCGGAATCCCACACCGGACGCATCTCCCGTTCCGCGTCGCGGTCGCGCCAAAGGAAATCCGGAGTGCTCCAGACACCGGCCGCAAGGTCATACACGGCATAGCGACCGTCGCTGCCCTTGTCGAACGGCTCCTGCCACAGCAACACCGCGTTGCCATTGGGCGCGATGGTGATCTGGAGATCCGACATCCCGAGCACGTTGGCATCGTCCTGGATCACGGACGCCGCGCCGAAATCCCGGGAGAACACCAATTGGTCGTTGCGCAACCAGGACACGAGGACGGTTCCGCTCGCGTTGACGGCGACCCGCGGCGAGCGGTCCGAATTCGAATCCTGGGTCAGGCGCGTGGCCGGGGCCCAAACATCGTTGCTCCAGACGCGCGCGAAGAGATCGGCGTCGCCCGGCGTG
>JANYDN010000359.1 GCA_025363585.1 Verrucomicrobiota bacterium
AGCGCGATCTGGCCTCGAGCAAATTCGTGACCGGTCGCGGACGCCACGAGGCATCGGATCCCGGTGGCAGCGGGGTCGGTGGGTCGCCGCGCGGTGTTTCGATCGACGCGTTCTCGCGCGGGCGCGCCTCGCGACGGAGAAGATTCGTCGAGACGCGGACATCCGGCAAGGGTTCCACGACGCCGGTCGAACGGGTCGTCGGCGCGGACGGTTCCGGAACGACGAACGATTCCGGCGGGGAATGGCGCGGTGGTTTCCCAAGCTCCCGGAAAAACCAAAAGACCGCCACGCCGACCGCCACCAGAAGGAACAGCGTGAAGAAAACACGCCCGCCCGTGCCCTTGGATCGGGCGCGGCCGTCTTTCGGCAGTCGGTAGCGGTTTCCGCGGCGTGCAGCCACGGCGTCAATCTAGCCCATCGTCCGCGCGGGGCGCCACCGTGCTCCCGCGAATCCGCCGCCGCTCTTGACCGTCTGACCGGCATGCATAGCCTGCGCGCGATGTTTCGCTCCGAGCGCGTTTCCCGGATTTTGGTGCTCTTTCCGTTGGTCGCGGGCCCTTGGATCGCGCGCGCGGCGGACCGGCCGGCCGGCCTCCTGTTTGCCGTGGGCGCGGGTGGCGCCACGGACATTGCCGCCTGGCCGAATGCCCAGATTTTCGTCCCGGCGGGGGAGCCCGCCACGCCGTTCGTCGCGCCCGGCGCGTTCGCCGCGACGTGGACCGGCTTCGTCGCTTCCGAACTCCGCGCGGAATACACCTTCGAGGCCGAGGCCGTCGGCGATGTGCGCGTCGAGATCAACGGCAACGAGGTTTTCGCCGGGAAGGCCGACGGTACCAAGCCGGTCACCGGTCCCGCAGTCAAACTCAACAAGGGGGCCAACGCCATCAAGGTGGAGCTCAAGGCCGCGGGGACGGCCGATTCGTTTCTCCGGCTCTATTGGTCGAACAAGGAAACGCCGCGCAATCCCGTCCCGCTCGCGGCGTTGACGCACGACGAATCGCCCGCGCTGAAGGATGCGGTGGCGTTGCACGAGGGACGCGACTTGTTTTTCGAGGGGCGTTGCATCCGTTGCCACGTCGCGAAGGCCACCGTGCCCGAGGCCGCGATGGACGCGCCGGCATTGACGGGAATCGGCGGGCGTCGCAACGAGGCGTGGCTCGCGCGGTGGATAGAGGACCCGCAGTCGATGCGTCCGGGCACGCCGATGCCGCGCCTGTTCAACGGCGCGGATGCCAAGGCGAACGCGACCGCCATCGCCGCGTATCTCGGTTCGCTCAAGGGAACGGCAATCGACGCGGGCAAGGCGGGTGACAAGGACGCGGGCAAGGCGACGTACGAGAAACTACTGTGCGCCGCTTGCCATAATCCGCCGGACGCGGCGAAAGCCGAGCCCGGCAAGATCTCGCAGAAACTCGCGAAGGCGAAGTTCGCGCCCGGCGCGGTGGCCGCGTTCCTTCTCAAGCCTTCCGAACATTTCGCGTGGATCCGCATGCCGGATTTCCACCTCTCCGCGGACGAGGCCGCGAATCTGGCGGCTTATATCGAGGGCGCGGGCGACGCGCCGTTCGACGCGCCGGCGGCGGTCGACGCCGCGACGATCGCCAAGGGACGAGCGTTGGTGGAGTCGTCGGGCTGCGCCGATTGCCATGCATTGGAAGGCGTGAAATCGACGCGCGTGTCGAAGGCGTTGGCGGAGTTGGGCGCCGATCGATGGACCTCGGGATGCCTCGCGGACGCCCCGGCGGCGGACTCGAAGGCGCCGCGGTATGCGTTCACGCCGGCGCAACGCGAGGCATTGCGCGCGTGGGGCAAAACCGACCGCGCGTCGCTCGGGCGTTCCACCGCGGCGGACTTCCTCTCGCGGCAATCCGAGCATCTCCAGTGCGCGGAGTGCCACGGCAAGCACGAGGGATTCCCCGCGTGGGAATTGCTCGGCGGAAAACTGAAGCCCGAGTGGGCGGCGAACTTCATCGGCGGCAAGGAAACCTGGAAACCGCGCACCTGGCTCGAGCAACGCATGCCCGCGTTCCCCGCGTATGCGACGGGACTCGCGGTGGGATTGGCGACGCGCCACGGTTTGCCCGCAACGACGCCGGCGGAAGCGGCGGGGAGCGCGGAGGACGCTGCGAAGGGGTTGAAGCTGGTGAGCGCGAACGGCGGGTTTTCCTGCGTGTCGTGCCACAGCGTCGGCGATTTCGCCGCGACCGCCGTGTTCGAGGCGCCCGGCCTCAACCTCGCGCACAGCTTCGACCGCATCCAACCGGAGTATTTCCGCCGGTGGCTGCGCAACCCGATGAGCATCGATCCCACCACGAAGATGCCGGCGTATTTCGACGACGAAGGAAAGAGCCCGCTGCCCGACTTCTACGGCGGCGACGGCCCCAAGACGCTCGCGGCGGTCTGGGAATACCTACGGTTGGGCACCAAGATGCCGAAGCCGGAGTGAGCGCCGAGGAATCCCGGGCCGGACCAGCAAAGTATGGGTGGGTGGCGGCGGCCCTGCCGCCACTCGCAACGGCTACGCCTCGAACCGATAACCCACGCCGCGCACGGTCTCCACGAGGTTCGACGCCGCCCCGAGTTTGTCGCGCAACCGGCGCACGTGGGTGTCCACGGTGCGCGCGTCGACGCCGTCGGTCTCGCCGTGGTGCCACACTTCGGCGAGGAGATGCTCGCGCGTTTGCACGCGTCCGCGTCGTTGCGCCAATGCCGTCAGCAACCGGAATTCCGTCGCGGTCAGATCGATGTCCGTGCCGAGCACGGCGGCGCGGTGGCCCGGCACGTCGATCGCCAGTTCGCCGAACACCAGCAGGTCGCCGGAGGCGGCGGGCGGGTGGTGGCGATCGAGGCTGCGGCGCACGCGGAGCGCGAGTTCGCGCGGACTGAAGGGCTTCGCGACGAAGTCGTCCGCGCCGAGTTCGAACCCGAGCACACGGTCCATCTCGCTGGTTCGCCCGGTCACGATGATGAACGGGATGTGGCCCGTCGCGGGATCGCGCCGGATGCGGCGGCAGACCTCGAATCCGTCGAGATCGGGAAGCCCCAGATCCAGCACGATCAACTGCGGATGCCCTGTGCGGACGCATTCGAGCGCGTCCTTGCCCGTGCCGCACACGATCACTTCGAGCCCGGCTTGGCGCAGTTGACGCGCGATCAGTTCGGCAATCTCCGGTTCGTCGTCGACCACGAGGACTTTGGCCATGACGCGGGACTGTGAGGATGGAAGCGCACCGGAACATGGCGCGGGAGTTACGAGTCGGTGACAGGTGAAGCGAGGATCCGCGTCGCCACTGCGGACGAAACCCATGGATGACCGTCGCGGACCACCAATCGGTTCGTGCATTGGCATCTCCAGACGGTATGGTCCGTCGGTTGGCCATTTGGTCCGATGCGTGGGCAAGACCCGATCGTGCGGTCGCGGGAATCTTCGATGGGGTGCCATGTGGGGACCGTGCGCATTTCAACCATGAACTCTTTCGAAAAGGCGGTGCGTCCGGCGATCGCGTCGTTGTTGCTCGCGGTCACCGTGGCGACCCAGGCGGCTCCGACCTATAGCGTTCAGGATCTCGGGCCGATCCAGATCCCGGGTTCCAGATTCGCGCACTATCTCAACAACCGGGGAGAGATCCTATACACCCACAGGGACCCGGCCTCGCCACTCGGATATTGGCTGCCGAGACCCAACTACGGGTTGCCCGCGGGCTTCAACGATCTGGCTCCGATCCGTTCGGACATCGGCCTCACGATCCAAACGTTTTCCGACGATGGGTTCTATTATGGCCAGGCCATCCTTCCGCATGCGCCGGACGCGTCGGAGACCGAGTGGGCGGTCCAGATGCGGGGCTCCGTCCAAGGCCTGTCCGAATACGCGAAGGCGATCCGCTATGTCGACCAAGGCGTCGTGGATGGAATCGCGCGCCGCCAGCGGTTCAGTTCCATGGGAATCGCGACGGACGGCACGCCTTGGGGTCGGGTGGACGCGATGGCCGGCCCGGTGGGTGGTCGCTTCGACGTTGTACACGGGAGACCCTACGATTCGCTCGAGGGCCAATTCCGGGGCAAAGTCTTCCTGCCGATCCCGGGCGAGTCCACTTTCCAAACCTGCGAGAAGGGCGATTACTACGAAAACAGTTGGTACGCGCTCTCCAGCCCCAACGGGACGTTTCTGGCCTGGACCATGGATGCCTGCAAACGGAACGACGTCAACATCACAAGCTATGCCCTCACGCTGTCTGTCATCGGACCCGCCGGCAGCCGGATCATCGCGGTGCAGGGGACCGATTATCCGGCACCCGAGGTCGCGGCGGATTCCAACGGGATGATCGTGAGCGATCGCGGCGACGCCGCCGGCACGGATGCCAAGGGGCCGTGGTTTGTGTCGGCGGACGGCACCATCGGGCGGCTGCCGAATGGGCCGACACTGACTGGTGTTTTCAACTCCGTCGGTTGGCTGGCTTACCAGTTGGGCTATGATCCCACGGATAAACTCGGGCTGTGGAACGGACAGACGGCCGTCGATATAGATATCCCTTGGGCGACCCTGGGTTATCCCGGGGGATTCGGAATCGCCGCGTTCAATAACCGGGGCGAGATCCTGGGATTCGCCAAGCGGGCGGATGACGGCTATGTGCACAATGTCCTGCTGACTCCCGTGATGTCGGTCGGCCTCGCGGCCTCGGTGCATCGCGCGGCGCTTGGCAATAGTTTCGTCGTCACCGCCACGGTCACCAACATCGGGCCCGACACCCTGACATCCCTCGCGCCATTGGGGACGTTGGAATACACGGGGAAAGGGAATGTGGACCTGGTGTCGGGCCCCGAACCCGCACAGGTGCCCACGCTGCCGTCGGACGGCATCGCAAGATTTGCATGGACCGTCCGCGCGACGAATGCCGGGGACGTCAAGTTCACGGTCGCCTTGCGTGCCACGCGCGCCGTCACCCCGGTGGAATCCGTGCCCGCCGCAAGCGAGGTCGTCCATCTGGTCGATCGCTCGGGCGATCTACTTATAAAATCCACGACCGATCCGGAGTCGGCGTTCGCGCTCTCGGATTTCCTGGTGCCGACGGCGGCCGGCGCCCAGCTCCGGAGCATCGTCGTCAAATCGAACCAGATCACCGCCTTCGACGTCCGGCTCCACAATGTCGGCAAGCTGGCGCGCACCTTCACCCTGCTGGCGATCGAGAACGGCGGGAACGAGGTCCCCGGATGGCAACGTTCCTATACCTCGGGCGACCAGGACCTCACCGAGGCGCTAGCGAGTCCGGCCGGGTATGAGACGCCCAAATTGCCGACGAACGGCGTTTATAATCTAAGGATCTCGCTCAAGCCCACCAACGCGCCCGTGGGCGGCGGGTTCAAGGTCGCGCTGGTCGCGGCCGACTCCGCCGATGCCACCACCGCGATGGATGCCGTCGAGGTGGACGCCGTGGAAACGCCGATTCCGATCGAGATCGGTCTACGTCGACTGACCGGGAACGCGCTCACGCGGGAAAGCATCGAGCTGGGGAAGGTCCGGCCGGACGCGCCGCTGGAACCGAAGGCGGATCCCGCGGTGCTGCGCGTGCAACCCGAGATCCACGGCGGCTTGGTCGCGGACGGCGTGACCCCGCTCGTGCTGGATCTCCACGCGGACGTCGCGGACTTGGTGGGTCGCGACGGTCCCCAGAAATTCCGGCTGCGGGCGAAGACGACGGGCGGCGGCACCTTGGAGAACGGGGAAATCGAATCGCGGTTGCGCGTCCTCCACGGGAACGCCTGGACGACGGACCTTGGCTTCGAACTAAGCGACACGCAGCCACACGCCTGGGCCTATATAATGCCGGTGGCGGCGGACGACGTGCGCCTGAAGGGCTCGTTCCAGTTGTCGCTGAAGGTGGAGGCGGTGTCCGACGATGCCGGACTGACGTTGCATGCCGCGCAAAACATCGCGTTGCGGCACCCGCCCATTGCCTTGATCCACGGATATAATACCCGGGGCGATTGGGGGGACCAGGTACTCTCGACGTTGCAGGAGGCCCGGGGCGGCGGCGACATCGACGAGAACGATTTCGTGCGGGTCTGCCGCTATGGAATCGATCGGGGGCCCAATCTCTTGGGCACCGCCCCGGCCTACGTCAACACATTGTATCCCTTCCGCCAATTGGTGCCGCTCGCCGAGGCCGCCTTCGCCGCGGGGGTCGCGCCGCTGAAGGTCGAGTGGGCGTTCACGCGGCACGACGTCGTCGCGCATAGCCAAGGCGGTTTGTTGACGCGGATGTTGTGTTCGAAGCGGTCGAGCCAATTCCTGGACGCGCCGTACCGCAACGAGGACAACTTCTATAGGGGACGTTTCCACCGCATCGTCACGATCGGCTCGCCCCACAACGGAAGCCGCCTGCTCCGTTACCTTCTGGACCTATTTGTCCGAGCCCCGAATGCGATGTCGGGCAACCTTCCCGCCAACATTGGCACCGTGGTGTTCCTCAGCAATATCGGGCAGGAAAAATTCGACCCGTTCGGGGACCAGATCCGGGAATTGAATTCAGCGGACCCCGACGGCCCGTGGCAACCCGATCCTGCGGCCCGATTCCACCTGGTGCGCGCCGTCATCAACAACGGCCACTCGCCCACCTCGGCCGAGCACACGCCGGCGGACTACGCGTTGGGCTTCGCGTTGCCGGGGACGAACGGGCCCGGCCAGGCAGTCATCCCGATGGGATCCGATGGCGTCGTGGATTTCGATAGCATGGGGGCTTTGGCCCCCGGCCAGACTTCCGGGAACAACGTCTTCACCTACGATCCCGGCATCCATATATCCCATGCGCCGCCGCCCGACCTATGGGATGCCGTGGCGGCCGAAGGCGACTCGATCGGCATTGCCACCCATGTCGTCGGTGCCCTGGATCAGGATCCAAGCATGCCCTCGGGCGACCGGGTTTTCGGGCGGTTCGTGGTCCCGCCGTTGCTGGACACCAATATCATGGCCGAGATCGACGGCTGGGCGGCGCTGGTGGTGCCGGCAAGCAACGGGGTCGGTCCCTTCGTCGACCGCATCCGGGGTGGAGTCCCCGCCGACGAAGGCGACGCCACCTATAGGTATCGGTTGGCGGAGGTCCCCGGATATCCGGTGGCCGGCAGCATCCATTGGTCCGCGGTGGTCTTCGGCGACGCGGGCGTGACGTCGGACGGACTTATCGTGACGGTCCCCGCCGGACCTCCCGGCCATGTGATGCTGACCGTGGCATCCGGCGTTGTCGGGGACGTCGTATTATATGTCGGGTACCAAGCCGTGACCGGCGAATGGGTTCTCACCGTGCCGGTATTGGTGGCGAGCCAAGGGATTGTTCCATCGGATGTGGTGGGACTCGCGGTGGCGCCCGACGCCGTGTCGCTGCCCGTGCGGGCCACGGTCCCGGTGCAGTTCTATAGCCTTATGAACGACGGCCGGGCCTTCCGGCGATTCGTCCGGCCCGAGCAGGTGCAAGCCACCAGCACGGATCCGGCGGTGGTGGACGTGTCGGATCCGCTCGTATGGAAAGCGGTCTCGCCGGGCAGTGCCACGATCGTGACGACCCTTGCCGGCCGGAAGGCGACGAACCATCTGGACGTATTCGGGACCATTCCCGCCGAGGCTCCCCTCCGGCTCTCGGCAATCGTGGACGGCAATGACGTCGTGCTTTCCTGGCCGACGTCGATTCCCGCGACGGCGCAAACGGCGGCGACCCACGACGCACCCGATTGGCAGGCTGCGGGCGGCACGCCGACGACGTCGGGCGATCTCACGGTGCTTCGGGTACCGTTGGGATCCGGCGAGCGGTTCTTTCGGTTGCTCCGGATCGCGCCGGCCAGTCCGGTCGGCACGCCGGCTGAACTTCTGGGCGGTGTCTATGGATGGAACAGATCCGGCACCGGCGGTGAGTGGGGCAATCCGGCGAACTGGGATTCCACGGCGATAACGGGTGTGGTGCCGACGAGGGATGGGTCGGATTATATAGACATCACATATGGCGCATCCGGGGCCCCGGGCGTCGGGACGGTGGACGGCGTGTTCGGGATCCGCAGCCTGACCTTCGGGCCGGATGCCCCGGACCAACACCTTTTGTCGGGCGTCGCCGCCCGGCTGGATTTGGGAGCCGGCGGCTTGACCAAGGCGAACCTGCGCGACGTGGTCGTCGACGTGCCGATCCGGTTGGCCTTCGACCAGACGTGGAGCCTCGCGGGCGGCACGCTGAGCGTCGCCTCGCTCGATCTCCAAGGCCGCGTATTGACCCTCACGGGCGGGGGAACGCTTTCGGTCCAGGCGCTGGGTGGCACGGCGGCCGGACGCTTGTCGGTGCAGGGGCCCGGTCGGGTTGATGCCGGCACCGGGCCCGGGAAGCTGGCGTTCGCCGGAACCCTGGCAATCGCCGGCGGAACATTATATCCGGGGCTGGATCCGCTGAATGGAGCGGGAGCCATTGAGATCACGGGCGGACTTATATCTCTTCCCGCGAATTCAAACCTCGCCTCCGCGGCCGCGGTGCGCTTGTCGGGGGGCGTCGTTTCCGTCAATGGCGCCGGGGGGGACCTCGGCGACTTGCAGCTTTTGGGAACGACCACATTGAATCTTGGGCCGGGCACCGCGGCGTTGCGGTTCGCGAGTGCGTCCGTGGGCGCGGGCAGTCCCAAGCTTCTGGTCTCGGGTTGGACCGGGACCAACGGATCAACGGGGACCGGACAAAAAATCTTGGTCATCGCGGCGCCGACGGCGGCCTTGTTGGCGGGGATCACCTTCAATGGACCGGGCCACGACGCGGGATCCATGCGGCTGGCGGGCGGCGAGATCGTTCCCCTGTTGAAGGGTTCGCCCGTGTTGCCCGCGAATCCGTGGCCGTTGACGTTCGTGTATGGACCGGGCGAGAGCCGGAGCGTGGTGGCCATTGCCGGACAGCCGTTCACGGACGCCGTCCAGCTCGTCACCACGCAAAAGCCGGTGAACCTGTACGGCGCGGGAATGACGCTGAAGACGACGGCGGCGGTGGCGACAAACGACAATCTGGTCGCGCACTTTTGGATCCGTCGGTTGGCGCCGGAACCGGGAACCGCGCAGGTGACCTTCAACTTCGAGTTGGCGAGCGGGAATTTCGAGAAGAGCATCCAATCCAAAATCACGTTGACCGACGGCGCATGGCACGAGGAAACGGTCAAGTTCAAGCCCAAGGCGTCCTATGCGGCGGGCGCGGCCGAGGTCAGTTTTTGGGCCGGGTACGGGATCCAGACGGTCCAGATCGGTGCCTTGGAAATATTGAACTACAATGGCGTGACGCCGCCGTAGGAAACGCCCGACGAACGGAACCGTTTCCCCCTTCCCATGCCCGGGCGGGTTCGGCAACACTCCGCGCCCCATGGAACGAACGTTGGTACTCTGCAAGCCGGACTGCATGGAAAAAAACCTCGCGGGCGAGGTTCTCCGCCGCTTCGAAGCGGCCGGGTTGCGCCTTTCCGCCGCGAAGCTCATCCCCGTGGACGACGCGGTGCTCACCGAGCATTACTCGCATCTGAAGGACCGCCCGTTCTTCCCGGAAATCCTCGGCTTCATGAAGGAACGCGCGGTGCTCGCGCTGATCCTCAACGGCGACGGAGCGGTCTCGAAAGTGCGCGACCTGCTCGGGCCCACCGATTCCCGGAAAGCGCCGAAGGGCACGCTGCGCGGCGATCTCGGCACCGACAGCATGCGGAACATCGCGCATGCCTCCGACTCGACCGAAAATGCCGAGGTCGAGGTGCGGCGCTTCTTCCGCACCGAAGAGATCGTTGGGTGATCTCAGCGTTTGGGAAGATCCACGTCTTTCCAGATGCCGCGTTTGATCTCGTCGACGTAACGGCGCGCGAACCAATTGTCCCACGAGTTCCATTCGAGCGTCTTGTCGAAAATCACGCGGGCGTTCGCGACGCGTCCCTGGGTGAGCAGGTTCCACGCGAGGTGATTGTTGGCCGCTAGGTTCATCGGATCGAGCTCGACCGCCTTCTGGAATTCACGTTCTGCCCGGGCGTTGTCGCCCAGCCAATGCGCGGTGAGACCGAGCGAAAGGTGCGGCTGCGCGTCGTGGGGATTGATCCCCACCGAGGTCTCGAGCCACGTCATGGCGTTCGTAGCCTCGGACCGCCACGTCGAGGCGCCCTCCCAACTGAGTCGCCGGTAGTCCTCGCCGAGTTCGTACGCGGTCCGTGGGTTGTTCGGTTGGATCGCGGCGGCGGCGCGCAGGTCGCCGAGCAACGCGTCGGACACCGCCAATCGCAAGGCGGCGCGGTTGAGGTGAATGCCCTCGCGTCCATAGGCGATCGCGGCCGGCAACACGAAGGTCAGCGCGCCCGCCACGAGCAACGTCGCGGGAATCCGGCTCCACCAACGGGCCTTCACCCAAAAGCCATCCGTCGCGAACCGGAGCGTCGACGCCAGTTGGGCGCCCAGCAGCACCGTCAGAAGCCCAAGCGCGGGGATGTGCAGGAGAAAATCGCCGGCCGAGTGGACCGCGAGCCCCAGCATCCCGAGGCACGAGCCCAGGAAAAACGCCGTGCGGTTGCTGCCCTTGCTGCTGTTGCGCGCGCCGAGATCGCTCGCGCCGCGCTCGACGTATTTCCGCGATTTCAGGATTCCCGCCACCAGAGCCGCGATCCCCACGCCCACGATGGCCGCGCCCGCCAGCCCGTAGTCGCACAGCGTGTTGAGGTACTCGTTGTGAACGTATCCCGGCGAGGTCTGCAACGTCGGTTCGCGGTACGCCGGGAACCGGACGTCGAAATGCGCGGGGCCGACCCCGAGCCATTGGTTGTCCTTCCACATGGCGACTGCCGGACGCCAGAGATGCGAGCGTCCCGCGGCGTCGCCGGTCCCGCCGGAGCTGATGCCGTCGAGCCGGCGTTGCGCCTTCTCGTTCGTCGCGACGAAAACCACGCCGCCGATGACGATCAACCCGAGGGCCGTCAATGCCGGGATCCTGAGCTGGCGCCGCCGCACCAGAAGCCAAAGGAAAAACAACAACAGCACCAACCCGCCGGCGAGCCATCCGCCGCGCGACATCGTGAACGCGAGTCCGGCGGTCATCATCGCCGCGCCGTAGCCGTGGAGCACCCGCAACGGCCCGCGGTCGCGTCCGAGGAAAACCTGGGACAACGCGAGCGGCAGCAACATCACCAGCAGCCCGGCGAAATGGTTCGGGTTCACGAACGTCGCGCCGGCGCGGTGGAAGTATTGCGCCGGCTGCCGGAGCCACAGGACGTGGTCGCCGCGTCCGATGAATTGCACCACCGCGTAGACCGAGAGAAGCGTCCCGAGCAACACGAGGAGGTGCACGGCGAGGACCAGCGTGTCCTGTCCGTGGAGGTTCTGGACCACCAGCACGAACGCGAGCGCGTAGACGACGAGCAGCCAGAGTTCCTGGCGCGCGAGGTACGGCACCTCCGCGTTTTGCGTCCGCCACGCCGCGTACGCGACGAAGCCACCGATGGCCAGCAACACGGGATGCAGCAGGAACCGGTGCGACGGATTCGTCCAAAGGCGCACGACCCAAAGGCACGACGCGATGGCCAGCATGACGGTGACGACCGCGAGTTCGGTCGCCCGGGTCGCCCCGAACAGGATGCTGGCGAACGCGACCGCGCCCAGAACGAGCAGCACGATCGAACGTTCGAGGATTCCGTCGAACTTTTCCCGTTCCTTCATGTCGTTGTCCGGCCGAGCGTAGGAGCGGCCCCCGGCGCCACGCGAGGCAACAATTCGCCGTTGTGCACGCCTTGTCGCGGCGGGGCGAGGTCCGGGCCAAGACTCCGCCCGCGACCCATGCGAATTTCGGCGCGTGAATCCCGCCGCGTTCCTGCGCCTGTTCGTCGGCCTCCTCGTCGCGACGGCCGTTTTCGGCGCCGATCCCGATGTCGTTCCCGTGCCCGACGCCGTGCGCGCCGAATTCCATCTGGCGCCGTTCTACCGGCAATACACCCCGGTCTCGGGTCTGCCGATCGTGGCTTCCGACCGGGTGTCCGCTTACGCGCTCCGCGAGGCCGCGTGGATCGTGTCGCACATGCTGGTGGAACGTCCGGAAATCCTCCGGACCATGGCCTCGAACCACGTGCGGCTCGCGGTGATGGCACACGACGAGTACACGACCGACATTCCCGAACACGCCTCGCTGACGCCGAAAGTGTACTGGGACCGCCGTGCCCGCGGACTCGGCGCGACGCCCGAGGCGCCGGCGGTGAGTTGCGCGGAGGAGAACTTGCTGTGCTTCCCGGGCGATCCCTACGCGCTCGAGAACATCCTCGTGCACGAGTTCGCGCACGCCATCCACGAGACGGGATTATCGTCCATCGACAAGACCTTCGACGGGCGGTTGCGCGACTCGTACCACGGCGCCACCAACCGCGGCCTTTGGAAGAACACGTACGCGGCCGTGAACCGGCACGAATACTGGGCGGAGGGAACGCAGAGTTGGTTCGACAACAACCGCGAGAACGATGCCCTGCACAACCACGTCTCGAAGCGCGTCCTCCTGAAGGAATACGATCCCACGCTCGCCGCGTTGTGCCGCGAGGTCTACGGCGACGGCGCTTGGCGCTACAAAAAGCCGGCCGACCGACCGACCGCCGACCGCGCGCATCTCGCGGGATACGATGCCTCGAAAGCCCCGACGTTTCATTGGCGCCCGGTGCCGGTGCCGGACGCTCCCCACGTCTCGATCCAAACCGCGCTCGGCGACATCGAGGTGGAGCTCGACGCGAAGGCGGCACCGAAGACCGTCGAGAATTTCCTGCGCTACGTTCACGACGGTTTTTACGCCGACGGACGTTTCTTCCGGACGGTACGCGACGACAACCAACCCACCAACGCGGTGAAGATCGCGGTGATCCAGGCCGAGGCGAATCCCGCGCGCGACAAGGAATCGTTTCCCGCCATCGCGTTGGATCGGACCCGCGACACCGGGCTTCGCCATCGCGACGGCACTCTGTCGATGGCGCGCGATGGTCCGGACACGGCGACGCACCAGTTTTTCATCTGCGTCGGCGACCAACCCGAGCTCGATTTCGGCGGCAAACGCAATCCCGATGGCCAGGGCTTCGCCGCATTCGGACGCGTGGTGAAGGGCATGGAACTGGTGCGCCGGATCCAAGGGTCGGCGGCGAAAGAGCAGCAGCTCGACCCGCCCGTTCGCATCCAGCGCGCGATCCGGCTCAACTAGGAGGCGCCGCGTTTGCGTCCCTCCCGCACACGAATTCCAGCATGCAACGAATCCACGTCATCGATTCCCACACGGGCGGCGAGCCCACGCGCGTCGTCGTCTCGGGCGGCCCCGAACTCGGGAGTGGCCCGCTCGCCGGCCGCGCCGCGCTTTTCCGCGACGCGTTCGACCGGCACCGCTCGGCGATCGTCAACGAGCCGCGCGGCTCGGACGTCGTCGTGGGTGCGCTGCTGGTGGAACCGCACGCGCCCGGATGTTCCGCGGGCGTCGTGTTCTTCAACAACGTCGGCCTGCTCGGCATGTGCGGGCACGGCGCGATCGGGCTCGTGGCGACCCTCGCGCACCTGGGCCGCCTCGGGGCGGGCGCGCACCGCATCGACACGCCGGTCGGCGTGGTGACGGCGACGTTGCATGGCGACGGCGCGGTGACGGTCGCGAACGTGGCGAGCCACCGGAAGACGAAGGGCGCGCGCGTCGAGGTACCTGGCATTGGCGTGGTGACGGGCGACGTCGCCTGGGGTGGCAATTGGTTTTTCCTCGCCGAATTGCCGGGGGAAGAAATCGGGGTCGGCAACGTGGAGCGGTTGACCGACGTGACGTGGCGGATTCGTCGCGCGTTGAACGACGGCGGATTTCCGGAAGTGGACCACGTGGAACTGTTCGGGCCACCGCGCGCCGACGGCGCGCATTCGCGGAACTTCGTGTTGTGCCCGGGCAAGGCTTACGACCGGTCGCCGTGCGGGACCGGAACGAGCGCGAAACTCGCGTGCCTCGCCGCCGACGGGAAACTCGCGGAAGGCGAGCCGTGGGTGCAGGAGAGCGTGATCGGGAGCCGGTTCACGGGGCGTTTCCGGTGGCTGGACCGCGCCGCGGGAACGGTGATCCCGGAAGTGACCGGCACGGCGCACGTCAACGCCGAGGCGACGCTGCTGCTGGATGAGCGCGATCCGTTTTGCTGGGGGATCCGCGGGGCGTGACGCGACCCGGGTTCGTGGGTGGCGGCGGCCCTGCCGCCACTCCCCGAGGGGTCGCTGCCAGCATCTCTTGGCTCGCAGCGGTGGTGGCAGGGCCGCCACCACCCACCCGAGGCGTTCGCTACGAGGATTCCGCCACGGGCACGACGTCGGCCGGGCTCGCGCGGCGCGCGCGTCCGTCGGCCCAATGCCGAAGGCGTCGGATGTGCTCGTCCATCGTGCGCGCGAGCGGGACGGTCGCCCCGATCGCGCCGAGGATGTGGTCGGTGGTGATCTCGGTTCCAGCGTGGTACGCGTCGTAGAGCGCGCTGTTGATGGCTTCCTCCAGTTCGGCACCGCTGAAGTCCACCGCGGCGTCGGCGAGGATGGCCACGTCGTAGTGGCCGGGATTCCGGCCGCGGCGCTCAAGGTGGACGCGGAGAATATCGCGGCGTTCGGAAGCCGCGGGCAAATCGACGAAGAAGATTTCGTCGAGGCGGCCCTTGCGGAGGAGTTCGGGCGGCAGGCTCGAGATGTCGTTGGCGGTCGCGACGACGAACACGGGCGCGGTCTTTTCCGAGAGCCAGGTCAGGAACGTTCCCAGCACGCGCGCCGTGGTGCCACCGTCCGCGGATCCGCTTCCCTGCGATCCGGCGAAGGCCTTGTCGATCTCGTCGACCCAAAGCACCGCGGGCGCGACGCCCTCCGCGAGCGCGATGGCGCGGCGCATGTTTTCCTCCGAGGACCCGACCAGCCCGGCGAACATCCGGCCCATGTCGAAGCGAAGAAGCGGGAGTTGCCAGAGGGCGGCGACGGCCTTGGCGCAGAGACTTTTCCCGCAACCTTGCACGCCGAGCAGGAGAACGCCTCGCGGCACCGGCAGCCCGAACGCGCGCGCCTCGGGCGTGAAGGCGGCCCCGCGTTTCGAGAGCCAATCCTTCAAGAGATCGAGCCCGCCGACGCGGCCGAAGTGTTCCTCGTGGGAGCAGTATTCGAGCAGGCCGCTCTTGCGGACGATCTGCCGTTTCTCGGCGAAGACGGCGTTGACGTCTTCGCCGGACAATTTCCCGTCCTGGACGATGATCCGCGCG